>DATKYO010000028.1:0-13500 GCA_035528475.1 Methanoregulaceae archaeon
CCAGATAGTGACGGGGGAGTACTCGTGGGAGATCCGCAACCTCACATTTCCTATCAATCTTGATGCTGCGAATTTCAAGATTACCAATCAGAATACTCTTACAAACAGGGTGACCCTGCAGAATGATGTTCCTGATTACGAGTACCGGGAGTTAATCCTGTCAGGCGACTCTGTGAATGGGATCTGGTCGAAATCTTATGGCAATGACTTCATCAATGGCACTTGGCCGCTCATAAAAGATGAAGGCATCCTTCAACCGGGAAAAACTACGTTGCTCTCCCTTTTGCAGTGGGATGGAATAAAACGGAATACAACGCGGGTTCCTTCACAGGTAAACGGCGGACCTGATGACTTTACCATTCCCCTCACATTTTATGGTATAAATAACGGATATGTCAAAGTATCCATCTATGTAAATGGGAACCTTGTTCTCGATGACAAGGTGACTATCGGTTCACCAATCAGTAAAACCGGAAACATCTACATATCCACCATGCCGTCAGGCGCAAGCGTTTTCGTGGACGGTATTTATTACGGCACCACACCTCAACTGGTCCGCGATGTACCTCCGGGGATACGACATGTCACTCTCACCAAGGAAGGGTATTCACCTTATGAAAGAGCCGTGAATGTAAAGGCCTACCGGGTGGTTGTTCTGGCCAGTATTCGGCTTTATGGTACAGAAAGCTCCATATCCTTAAGCTCCATTCCATGGAATGCGAATGTGTACCTCGATGGCGGGTTTGCAGGTCTATCCCCGATCACTATCACAGGTGTAGAACCAGGGCAGCACACCCTCGTGGTTAATAAAACAGGGTACAGGAATTATACAACCACTGTAACCGTTGCCGATGGAAAACCTGTCAGAATGGGGGTAATACAACTATGGAGTGAGAATTTTCCCTTCATTGGAGGATTGAAAACTACCGATAATACAGGTGGCGATATAATCACGAGTTCATCAATGGCAGGAATGTTCGAGAGACTCCCTGACAGCAGAATTCAGGTTGTGCTTGATTCAGGAAAATTGAAGAATTACGAATATACCTAATTTTTAAAAAATATTAATATTTATCCCAAAAACTCGTGAGTGATCGGAGCGATTTCTATCTGATCGTAATATACCTGGGTATACCCGTCAGGAAACACGATTCTGGTCACCGAAGGGGAAAAATCAATGCTGATAAGGGGGGCAAACCAGTAGCCTTTCAATATTTGCTCCGCTTCCTTAAACGACATGCCAGGCGTCCTTATAATAGTCCGGCCTCCCGTATGCCTGACATGGGCAAAATCGTCCACGGCCATTACAACTCTCCCGTTCGAAATTGATATGACCCGGACTGACTTTCCTGAATTTGACTCCAGTGCCGATTTCAGCTCTTTCGCAGGATCAGCTATGCGAAGGAACACCGCAATATTTTCGAAGAGAGAGAGCGAGTAATCGAAGGTTATTTGCGCCTCGCCCTCATCATCAACACGTATCTCCAGGTATTCCGCAGTCATTGCCTGCGAAGGAACCGATACCATGCATAGAACAATTATGAGCGCAATGAGGTATCTCGTTTTCATGAATATATTCACTGGAGCATTCTGTTATCTTATTCCCTTAAAAAATATCTGCCTGCTTGATATATCCGGAACATCCATGAACAGAAGAGGCTGTATGCAGATAATCTCTTAATTCAACAGAGCAATATCAACAGATACAGATGATGAAGAAACAGCTGGCAGTACTTGCCCTTCTCCTTTGGCTAATTCTTATCATCGGGTTCATGCTCCTTGCAGGAACGCTTGACCTGGAGATTTTTTTTGTGCTCTGGCTCATCGGGATACTGGTCATTGCGGAATTGACCTCGGATGTGTCCGCTTTTCCCGGATATATGCGATATCTTCGCTATATCATTGCTTGCGGGGTTGTTGTCTTCGGAATTATCGTCGCAGTAAAAATCGTGGAGATACTGAATAAATGAAGCGTTCCAGACTTCATATACTGGCACTCATCCTCTCAATCGCGGTCATAGTGACAATTTTTGTCCATTCGCCCACACCTGTGCTTTATTCTCCTGAATATACTGCATTTACGAAAAACCAGACCAACCCCGCTGCACTGGAATCGCTTGGACAGGACAGGGGAGAGAAATTGCTCCCACTTATGAGTGATCTTCTCGACGCCCCGGGTACAATAATTCTCAATATTGAATACGGTGATATGGACATTGCGGAACGTGACCTGCAACATTTTCGTGAATTGTCCCGCTCAATCGATAACCTGGTAATAAACCTTGATATGTCTGAAAGTGAAATTGAAGATTTCCGGAGAATGAACCAAAAAAACCTCCAGATAATATCTGAATTATTAACCAGCACCAGCAGGCTTGATGAACTGAACTCACTCGAAATCAGGTTCCGTGACCAGGAAGACCCGCAGATGATGACTTCAATCACTTATGAAGGGGAAAGCCTCAGGAATAAAATTTCACATCTTTATCAGGAATATCTCTCGCAAAGTGAACCCCTGGCATCGGTGAGCACCAGGCTTGATCTGAATACGACAGGGTATGAGCTAAGCCAGGAAAATTTTGGGGATATCGTAAAGAGAATAGAGAATGAGCAGGAGGATAGATTTTATGTACTCCAGACCCAGTTCCCGTCCGATCAAAGCGATAATGATTTAATGATTTCTGTTCAACCGGCTGAAGGGAGTTATCATGATACTATCCGGATATCCGGATCGCTTTCCGGAATCGAGATTTCGAATAAAAAGGTAGATCTTTTCATTGATACGGCAAAAACTAGCACATCCATCACCAATTCACAGGGGAACTGGCAGTATCAATACCGTATCGAATCCATTCCCGCAGGCCTTCACACAGCATATGCTGTATATAAGAATTCAACATTTTCAGATATTGTTACATTTTCCGTAATCTTTCTCAACACACATATTGTTCTTGAAAATCCGGAAATTTCAGAAAGCGGCCTTTTGTGCAAAGGGACTCTTTTCACTGATTCAGGGCCTTTGGATGGAGTAAAGGTACATCTCCTGGCTGACAATGGGATAGTTGCATCCCCCCTGACTGATATTGAGGGTAATTTTCATGCTGTGATCGGCCTCAGTCCTGGCGATCACCAGATCAAGGCAGTCTTTTCTGACAGCACTGTTCCCCTTTCGGGATCGGAGAGCAGAACATATACGGTCACCATACCCGCTTCGGGCAGCTTACTCGCAGGGATTTCGGATAACCGTCCCGACATACCATCGTTCATCATTGCGGGCATGGTAATCCTGGGAACCATAATTGCAGGATATTCTTATATTCACAGGAAAAAACCAAAATTCAAAGTGCGTGGTACACATACGGCCCGGCCTGAAGACTCTGCCCTGGAAATCGAGGAGGTTGTGCCCTTTCTTACTGATTCTTCCCGGCATGATTCCCGCATGGAGGAAGCGTTTGAGAAATATCTCGCAATTGCCGGTTCGAATATTCGCGAGGCGGTTGGAATCCTCTTTTCCCATCTGAGAGAAGAAATTGGAAGAAGCCTTCCTCTTCGGAATCCAAGGTCTTTTACCCCCAGGGAACTCTGCAGCAAAATTTCCGGCCTGCCTTTTTTCGAGAATTTTCGCACATTTATCGGGCATTATGAACCGGTTCGATACGGTAACCGCGATCCCGATGATCACGAGCGGGATGAAATTGTCAAATCATTTGAGGCTATTTCCAGGAAATTGAAGGGAGGGGACGAGAATTAGAAAGATATATTGGATTTTAGGGATTTTCATGCTGTTCTGCCTTGTTGTCCTTCTCCTGCACATATCCACTTCTTCATATGAATACAGCCGTTATAATCTCGAGTGGAACGGAACATCAATCTTTTTTAATTCGGCCATATCTGCAGGGGCGGGAGAAATTAGGGAAAGTGCGCAACTGACAGGGAAGGAGAGATCGATCCTGCTTATCATTGCACCGGAGGGTACATTTACAGGAGAAGAGATTGCTGATATTTTTGAATTTATCGCCAGGGGGAATATAGTAGTCCTCGCAGATGAAAGTGGATCAGGCAATAGTCTCCTCGAGGGTTTGGAGAGCGAAATACGGATCATTCCGGCAAACATTACCAGTATTGACAGGTATTATGATGATTCGTCGTCCGTTATCGCCTATCCCTCATCCAGAGATCCTTTGAATGCAGGTACAGATTCGCTTATACTGAACCGCCCCGCCTATGTGCGGGGGGGGCAACCAGTCTTTTCGACCTCAATACTCACATGGATTGACGGAAATGGCAATGGAAGAATTGATGAAATGGAAGAGCTGGGAATATACAGCATTATATCCAGGGAGGATATCGGGAACGGAATACTCTATGTTCTGGCAGATCCCTCGATATTCATCAATGGAATGCATTCGAGGGAAATAGGCGACAGGAATCAGCCTTTTATCGATATTTTCCTGCAGAATGATTCCTTTTCACTGCTGCTGGAACAGGGCCGCAGCCGGACAGCAACAGCAGATGCACATGTAAGGGGAATAATTTTTGTGAAAAGTTCAAGTTTATTGAAGATATTACTTTTTACAGTGATTGGGGCAATTGCATCACTGATTGTCTGGAAGAGATACATGGGAGTAACCTGATGACTGACGAAAAAAATGATCTCGCACTTTTGGGAGATACGTATAAAAGCATTCTGGATAGTACGGGCGAATTCATTGTGGGGAACGAACGGCTGATAGAACTTTGCATGATCGGACTTCTCAGTGGAGGTCACCTGTTAATTGAAGGTACTCCGGGAACAGGCAAGACCTCAATTGTAAAGGCTCTGGCAAAACTTGCCGGTTGCAGTTTCTCCCGATTCCAGTGTGCAGTGGACAGCCAGCCAGCAGATATTCTCGGAATTCGAATATACGATCCTGAAATTCGCGAGTTCGCCCTGATAAAAGGACCGATTTTTACCAATTTTCTCCTCATTGATGAGATTAATCGACTTGCGCCGAAAACGCAAAGTGCGTTTATTGAAGCAATGAGCGAGAGCCAGGCTACAATTGACGGGATCACCAGCCCCATTGATCCTCCATTTACTGTCATCGCCACCCAGAATCCTTTCGAATACGAGGGAACTTTTCCCCTCATTGAGGCTCAGAAAGACAGGTTCATGTTCAGTATTAGTATCTCCCAGCTGGATGACGAAGGGGAGATGGAGATTATAAAACGGGAACATTCGGGCAGACTCGATTGGGACCGATACTATGAGAATCTTGCACCGGTAATGAACAGCCAGTTAATCAGCCGTTTTATCGCCGCCGTACAGCAGGTCTATGTAGATGAAAATCTGCTCTCTTTCATCAGGGACCTTGTAATGGCTACAAGAAAGCACGGGGATATTCATTTCGGAGCTAGTTCGAGGGCCTCTATAGCACTTGTCCGGGGCAGCAAGGCATTTGCCGCACTCAAAAACCGAACCTATGTCATTCCTGACGATATCAAGTGGCTTGCCCCAAAAGTTCTTCATCACCGGATTATCCTGGAAAAGGAAGCCGAGTTGAGTGATATCACATCCTCCCAGGTTATTTCGGGAATACTCGATACTATAGA
This sequence comes from Methanoregulaceae archaeon, assembly GCA_035528475.1. GTDB lineage: Archaea > Halobacteriota > Methanomicrobia > Methanomicrobiales > Methanospirillaceae > SD8. The sequence goes on from DATKYO010000028.1 coordinate 5,593, forward strand.
GGTGCCCTGACCGTGCAGCTGACCCGGTGCAGCAAAGGCATTATTGCCTTCATTACAGGAATAGGCATATTTTCATGGATTTTCAATGATATTTTCTCCTTTATAGTCCTCTTTTCACTGGTAAGTTTTCTCTTTTACAGGGCAATGGTCTTTTCAGGGAATATGGCTATTGTCGGTAATTCTCTTAATTTAAAACGGAGTATGGAAAAAAATTTCATCCGAAGGGGATACGATATTGAAGTGAGAAACTCTGTTTCTTGCCGTATCCCCCCGGGTATTTCGGTATCTGTACACGATATCCTGCCTGGTGGGGCACAGGTTGTCCAGGGGAAAAATGAGTGTCAATTTCAAAACCCGGGATCCCACGCCAGCGGATATCAATACCGCATGTCCATCTTTTCCATTGGTAATATCAGGTTTGGCGGCCTTGATATCGAAATCCGGGATAATTTTTTTATAAGCCAGGTCTCGTTTCGTAGCTCACATTTCAGGGATCCGAACCTCTTTGTAGAGCCGGTATCGCATTTTCGCAAGAGGATCGATACGGGTCGTTTCGGGGATCTGGAAGAAGAAAGGAGGACTCCATTGAGGGGGTTTGGGGTTCTCTCATTCAGGGATTATGTTACAGGAGATGATCCGAAAACTATCGACTGGAAGCTGACAGCAAAACATGGGAGGATGTACGTCAGGGAATATACAGGATTATCCGGTTATCCTCCTCTCTTTGTGGTGGATATTCCTCCAGAATCCGGCGAGTTACAAAAGGCCCGCGATAACATGCTGGGATCAGCATCCCAGGGTTTGAGAGACGCAATACGGGAGGGGGGGAAATTTTCGGTGCTTCTGATTTCAGGTGCAAATCTTGTCAGGTACCTCCCCGACGAAACATCATTCTCCAGGGCGGGTTCAGCCATCTCCTCCGGTTACGCAGTTCAACAGTTTTCTTATATGTACAGAAACCTGGATGCAGGGATAGCAGGATATTTTCAGAAGAAAATATGGAGGATTAAAGAAGATCTGGCTGATAATGAGAATGAAAAACAATTTCTTGATGCACTCTGGAATATATACAACAAGTTCGTTCCGGGAATCCATCCCACTCTTTTTGATCACCAGGTGGCAAAAGTGCTTCACGAGGCAAAAATTAGCAGGATATATATATTCAGCCTATTCCAGGGAGATTTAAGTCACATTCGGAGTATTGTGCATCAATCACGGATGAGCAGGATATTTGTATCCTGTGAATTGCCAAAGGAAATAGTTGATTCGACCCTGCTTATGCGGCTTGCATCCCTTGGAGCAAATGATATCCGGGTGATAAAATGAGGTCCGATACGGCATATTTCCTGCTGGGAGCGATCTTTTCACTGGTGATCATTTGGGGAGGCCTTGGATCAGAGAATCTGTCACTGATTCTCTTCGTTCTTTTCATTACTATTGTCATCCTGATTATCAGTTCAAAATCCGTATATCGAGGGTATTATACCCTTTGCTTCGGTGAAGCCGCAGTGCTGTCCGTGCTTCCTTCATCACTTGAAGCGGGTATAATAGCACAACTGGTACTTTTTGCGATTCTGTTATCATCGGCAGGAGTACTCATGGAAATGAAAGAATTATTAGTATTTTTAACCTATTCCCTCGTTATTGCTGGAACGGGCATGGTTCTGGCTTCATTTGAACAGGTCACCTATCCGTATCTAGGCCTGATTCTTGTTTCAGGAGCCGGGATAATTCTTCTGGTGTTGAATGAATATCGTATTCGCACAACGATTTTGGAGCATGCATGATAAAGCACCGTGAATATAACGATTACCAGGTTTCGGCGATTGTACTTCTTGCCGCTTCCCTTTTGCTTCTCCTTGCCGCGACCGTTCTGAATAGATCGGATCTTACCAGTGCCACTCTGTTTCTTTGCGGCGTCGCCTCATTTATGGCAGGGATCTTTTTACTCACCTTTTCAAAGAGCGACCCGGTAGATACATCGATAGTTTCCCTCCTGCCTGTGATGGGAAACATCAATATTTCCCGGATCCTCTCCGATCTGGGCGTAAAAGGGAAGGCCTGGTTTATCCCCGTGGAGGGCAGTGATTATAAAATAAAAGAATTTATACCTGTATCAGAAGGAATTCCCAATTCAATCTCTTCAGATTTCTCATTCATCATCGATGGTTCCGAACCCGGGATACAGGTTATTCCCGATGCGATACCGCTGCTGGATTTGCTCGTGGAAAGACACGGTTATCACACTCCCGGGGGAGAGAACGAGACCTTCACCGCAATAAAGGAAATATCCGAGGATATACTGGAATTCTGCGATTCGGCTGAAGTGACAAAGGACGGTGATTCGGTCATCATCGGTATAAAGGGATACCGGTTGTACCCGGGATGCCGGTACGTAGCACTAGAATCCCCAAAGATCTGCACTATGCATCCCTGCGGAATATGCAGCCTGGCAGCCTGTATTATGGCTGAAGGGCTTTCAATTCCCATAAAAATTGACTATATCGGTATTGATGATGCTACGCGATCCCTGCGTATCATCATGACCTCTGGTCCCGCACATCAATCCACAGGTGAAGATCCCGGTAACTCTGGTTGATCCTTTCCTGCCTCTCTATTTCGGGCGGAGGAGGAGAGTCTGCAAAGAGGAGAAATTTCAACTGGTTGTAGCCCTTCTCATCGGCCACGAGTGCATGGGACTCCTGATATGTTGAATTATGAGCCAGATTCACACTGAAATTCGAAATTTCCTTTTCGTCCCTGATTACCGACGTATTATTACGGAAATCAAATTCGGTATCCACGAGCCATACCTCAACAAAATATGTAACGTTCCGGTATTCGTGGTTGCCGATGCCGATTATGATGACATCGGGTTGATTGATCCTGAGAGTTGTCAGGTAATCCGCCGCCATGCCTCCCTTGCCAAGGATATAAAATTCGGTGAATTTTTCTCCTTCCTTGGGAACGGCTATCACATAAATAGTGGAAAATATGGCAACTGCAATTGCAATCACCAGGATGATGTTCAATATCCTGTCAACCGGCTTCTTTCCGTCGCTTTGGAGTTCTGTTTTAAGAACTGCGATCAGCTCAGGAACAGGAAGAGTGAAACGTTCTTTTTCGGGAATTTCCCGGCGCCTTACGAGGGCCACCACCGTTATGGAAAGGGTGAAGAAAACCAATGCTGCGACAACGGGATCCAGCCGGATTCCCCAGGGAGTGTAGTTTAAGGCCAGACCTATCAGGGGGACGATTGCGATGGAAAGGCCAAATGATAGCGCAATCCTTTCAATGAGGTCAATTTCCTTATTCGATGGAAAAAGCGCAGCGATAAGTGAGTATCCGGGTATGAAAAGGATCATGGGGAGTGCCAGGATAACCCTTACCGGAGTCTGGGAAAGCGGTGGAATATAAATCGTGATAATGGTGAATATGGTCCATATTACCACCAGTTTTATATCCAGAGGGATATTCCGGGGTAAAAATACATCCAGGATCCTGTCCGGCACGGTCATTTTCTGCATCCGGGAAAAAAGGGTTATTTAGTGTTTCCTCACTGATACATACACAATTCCAAGCATGATGGCAAATGCCGGGACCCAGGTATTTGCCGCAGCTGAAGTAGGAGATGGTGTGTTGTCCGTAGTTTCAGCGACCAGCTCTCCATTCTCCGCGGGAATTATGGGAATTTGGGTTTCCTGTGCCCGGACCGTCGTTTCAGACGGGGTTGGAGTAACCGGGGTCTCAGTGAGCGGCGTACCTGTTGTAGTAGCAATAAATCCGCTGGTATACCCACCTCCGCCGCCTCCGCCACCACTATATGTGTAGGTCGGGGTTGGACTGGCGGTTGTTGGACTGGTGGCAGGAGTTACCGGATTTTCGAGGAAAAGAACCTGGTTTAATACTTCATCGCCATTCACCAGTGTCTTTACTTCAACTGTACCGTTGGATGTCCCGAAGGTATCGAATGTGATCACCGAATTATCAGGACCCTTCTTCACTCCTGAAATTATTAAAGTGGCAATCACCTCCGTTGCATCAGGCGAGGCGATTCCACCCAGTTTTATAAAATCATATATGCCTGTAGAGATAGTGCCGGATTCACTGGTTGAATAGTATCCATCCACGGAATTCCCGATTTTCTTCACCTCGGTATCATTGAACTTCGCATTGAGAATATTCTGCTGCGTATTCTGCATCGTGGCTGTCAACACACCCTGTTCAAGGGTATATGGCATCGTTAAATTTTTCGTTTCAAATGAAAATTCACCCGCGGGGAGTACCTGAAGTGTTGCCTTAATATCAAGTGAGAAGTGCGAATCATCAGGCAAATCGGAGATGGTGATGGTTACCTGATCTCCACTTGTTATATGATCCGGTTCAAGGGTTATTGTCACCCCTGAAACAGGAATGACCAGCATCAATAAACCAATTATAAGGATTAATTCAATTTTAATAGAAATACCCCCTTGCTTTATCTTGTTTTTGAATTTATTACAGTTATTTATCTTAAAGACATTGCTCCGTCAAATTCCGGAGATTCTAAACCATCCAATAAAAAATAAATATTTGACTTTGTTGAAATAATGATTAATAATATTATACAATTATGCAGTATAAAATATAATAAAATTTATTTATTAGAGATTACTTTATCCAGGTATTTCTGTAAAAAGTTCTCACCGCACCTGAAAAATAGTCCCATATGTTAAGAAATGATGACAGTATTCTGTCCTGCTAATCAGTTATACCCGGGATGCTCCATAGGACTGCATCTCCAACTGTCCTGAAATAGTAAGCATATTAAGATATTTTGCCAGAGAATTGCGGTTTATGCCCAGTTCTGTCGAAATTTCACTGATAGTAAGACCTTTGGGATGACTGCACAGCAGCTCCCGGACTCTTGACAATCGTTCCTGGTCAAGAACCATAGTGAATTGACGACGACAATTACCCATAAACTTTTCGGATTGAAAAAAAAAGCAATAACTAACTAATTATTTTGGATAATCGACATGAATTTTCAATTTTCATTATTATCAAAAAGATTCGAATCATCCAATTCAGATGTATCCTGAATGCCTCGAATACTTATTTATTGGCCTATTTACCTCATTTTCAAGGGATTTTTACCAAAAAGTATAAATTATTGTGGTCTGATTGACTGATATATAAAAAAAAGTCATGATATGGAATGCTTTCCCACCATGAGGACAGCAAAACTGTGGCTATACATAACGGAGGACAAAATGAAGAGAGAAAATTACCATACCACTTTTCCATGGCATCCGGGATTGGGACTGGGATTAAAATGAAATCAATTACATTCCGCATTCTGGCTGCCATGATCCTTATCTCCTGCGCCCTTTTCATGTGCAGCACGTATGCCTGTGCGAACGGGATGCCGGGAATCCCCCATACATTCTATGGGAATGTGAGCTGGCTGGGATCTCCCTCTCCGATGGGAACTGAAATAGAGGCGAGAGGCGTGGGTGTAATTACCGGAAATCTGAGTAACCCCATTCTTACTACTCAAGCCGGGTATTATGGCAGTCCGGGAGCCCTGGAACAAAAACTTGTCGTGCAGGGAGAAATAGCAGAAGGCGCAGATATATGGTTCTACGTGGATGGTATACCAGCACTATGCAGGGATGTGAATGGCAGCAGCGGGTGGCTTGATTCATATCCATTTACTTCAGGTGCGATCACCGTCCTGGATCTAAACGTGCCCGAAATACCCCTTGAAGCCGACTTTACCGGGAATCCAAGAGCTGGTTTTGCACCGCTGGCCGTGCAGTTTACCGATCTCTCATCAGGGTATCCGGATCAATGGAACTGGAATTTCGGGGACGGGGAGAGCTCCTTTGCAGAGAACCCCATCCATATCTACACGAACCCCGGGACATATACAGTAAGCCTGACGATTTACGATGCATTCGGCGGGCAGAGCACGGAAGTAAAATCCGGCTACATCACGGTGAGCAGTTCTCCGCCTGCTCCTGTGGCCAATTTTGCCTCGAATGTGACCACGGGCATGGCCCCGCTCACCGTCCAGTTCATCGACCTCTCAACAGGGTCCCCCTACCTGTGGACATGGAACTTCGGGGATGGCGATTCCTCCGACCAGGAAAACCCCGTCCATGTCTATGACTCCCCCGGAACATACACGGTTTCCCTGTCTGTCAAGAATGTGGGCGGGACGGACACCGAGACAAAAATCGATTATATTACGGTTACCGAGCCTGCTCTAAGGGCCGACTTTGTCGCGGATGTGACGAGCGGCCCTGCACCGCTCACCGTCGCCTTCGCCGACCTCTCGACAGGCTCACCATTAGAATGGACCTGGGACTTCGGTGACGGTGATTCGTCCGACCAGCGAAATCCAGTCCACGTCTATGACCTGCCCGGCGACTACACGGTCTCCCTGACCGTCAGGAACACGATAGCGACCGATACTGAGACAAAGGTCAGGTATATCAAGGTCTTTGGAACGACTATCGATGCCGACTTCGTCGCGAATGTGACGAGCGGGGCTGCACCGCTCGCTGTTGGTTTCACCGACCTCTCATCCGGAAACCCGGATTCCTGGTCCTGGACGTTCGGTGACGGTGACTCGTCAGACCGGCAGAATCCCGTCCACATCTATGACAGTCCCGGAACCTACACGGTCAACCTGACGGCGGCAAACCCGTTCGGAAGCGGTTTTGTCTCAAAGACGGATTATATCAGCGTGACGGAAGTCACCCCGCCCATGGCATCGTTTGCGGCGGATCCGCTCCAGGGATACGAGCCGCTCCAAGTCAGTTTCTTTGATACATCCACCAGCGGGCCGACTTCATGGTATTGGGATTTTGGTGATAATACCAATTCCACCTTGGAAAATCCCACCCACGCCTATTACAATGGATTATATACGGTATCTCTCACGGTGAGCAATGCCGCTGGAAATGATACGCTCACCAGACCGCAATATATCTCCGTATACCGCGGTGGAGGCGGCGGTGGAGGCGGCGGTGGAGGCGGCGGTTCATTCTACATCAGTGGAACCGTTACAACCACGCCTACAACCGTAATACCCACCACACCCCCTGTTTCCGGTGGATCCATACCCCTTGGCAGCGATAATCTCACCACTCAGACCGTGGTCATTGTTTCTCCGGATGGATGGGCATCTGTCACCATGGTTCCAGGCACCCTGCCCCTCGATGGGTCTGGTCAGCCACTCCGGGACCTGACTATTATCGTGGTTCCGGAAGGATCATTCCCGACGGCCCCTGGAGAGGATTACCAGTTTACCGGTTACATGTATCTCCTGGGCCCTGAAGGTGCATCCTTTGACCCTGCGGCCGAATTGGTCATCGAACCGTCTCCCGATGACTGGCTACTTCTGAAAGGGCAGAATCCTGGCATATACTGGCTGAACCCGGCGACAGGCAACTGGGACAGCGTGCCTTCCATCATCGATGAAGGATCAGGAACTGTGAGTGCATTCATCTCCAGAGGAGGTACATACACCCTGTTCCAGAAACAGGCGGGCAGCATTACACCAAAAGCCACTGCAACCCAGATACCCACAACGCCGATCTTTGCCGGATTCCCCTGGATGCTTGTTGTGGTAATGGTTGTTCTTATCCTGGCAGTGGTTCTCATTGTCGTCTATATCACATGGATAAGGCCGGGAGCCGGAAAGCCGCCGGAAGGATAAAAATACTTTTTTTATTGGGCGATATCCACATCCCCCCTTTTTTTGCGGGCCAAATCCACACCGTACCCTCATAACCCTCCTCTGATGAATGAAGGGGGTGAGACACATCCTCTGCGTGCTATCCAGGATTTCTTATTTCCTTAAAACGCATTTGAAGATGCTAACGGCCGTTATGGCATCCCTTTGTGGCGATAGAGCCT
>DATKYO010000029.1:0-35038 GCA_035528475.1 Methanoregulaceae archaeon
GGAGATCATGTCCCTGGCCATGATCTCTTCATACCCGATTATCCCGGTAGGCCTCGACATTGAACCCAATGCAGATGAGGAAAGCCTTGGCACCTATCTCCAGCGTAATGGTCTTTCGGGGTATTATGCCCTTTCTCCACCTTATATGACCCGTTCACTGGTGAATTCCTTTGGAATGGAAATCATCAGTCCCGCAACGGCACCGGTAGTCATGGTCTGCCCCCAGGGAGAGGCAAAAAAATTGAGGGCCGGTTTAAAGCCAGCCACTGAGGTCCTGGAGGCTCTGCAACAGGAGTGCTGAAAAGTGGATATCGTTACCAGCTGGTGGATATCCTTTCTCGCAGGCCTTTTCACTCCGCTGGGATCGGTATGTGTGTTGCCGCTCTACCCGGGGTTTCTGGCTTTTTTAGCAGGGAGGCTTGCTCCAGGCCACTCAAAATGGACGGTAATCAGCCTGGCCGCAATCGTTGCCGGGGGGGTACTGCTCTCCATGCTTGCCTTCGGATTTCTCTATGTCACCTTTATCTATGCTTCTCTTGGTGAAGTCATACATGTCGTCTCCATAGCTGCCTTTTCGTTCCTGGCGGCAATCAGCATCCTTCTCATTATTGATATCGATCCCGGCATGGTCCTGCCGGGATTGCATCTGCCCAATATAAAAAATCCGATACTGGCGGCGTTTTTATTCGGGTTCTTCTTTGGCATTATTATTCTGCCATGCAATGCTGCATCCATAGTCCTCCTCCTGGCCCTGAGTACAACGGCCGCAGGATACGTGGCGAACCTGTTGAATTTCCTGTTTTTTGGAATTGGTATGGCACTCCCGCTTCTTCTCCTCTGTGCAATATCAATTCCCCATAGCACACGCCTGGTGAATATCCTTACCGCACACAAAAGGACTATTCACCTCTTAACAGGGATAATTATGTTCGTGATATCACTCTATTACATCATTTTTCTTTTGAATAATTCCTTAATTTAATCATATAATTGGTTTTTTTAGGAAAATTGGGATATTGTATACTCTTTTCATCAATGTGCCCAGGTCGATGAGTGGGAAGAGAGGCAAAATAGATATGGTTTTGGTATTTCGATGAAAGGAGAATTAAAAAGAGATCTCCCCGTAAAAGACCGTAACCGCGGGACCTTCCATTCTGATTTCTTTTTCCAGGTGAATCACCAGTGGACCTCCTTTGGTCTCAACATCAACCCTTGTTCCGACCAATCCGTTTTTATGTGCTATAACGGCAGAAGCGGTGGCCCCGGTTCCGCAGGAAAGTGTTTCCCCTTCGATACCTCTCTCGAATGTCCGTATCCTGATTGCATTCTCCCCCGTTTTCTGGACAAAATTGACATTCGCTCCTTTGGGAAATGTCTGATGATGTCGAATCGGGGGCGCGATCTTATCGATCTCTATTGACTCCAGGTCATCAACAAGGATTACTGCGTGAGGGACCCCGGTATTGACCGCATAGACATCAAAACCCTCAATATTCTCGAGATATTCCCCCTCGCCAGTGGCAGGAATGTCTTTCCGTTCAAAGCCCGGCTCAGGCATGGTGGTAATTGCCGAGAATGCATCGTCTGTATATCCGGCTGTGACCCCTATGATTCCTGCCATTGTTTCCACGGTGCATGGCTCTTTAATAAACCCGCTGTCAAGAGCATATTTTGCGAAGCACCTGATGCCATTACCACACATCTCGGCTTCACTCTCATCAGGCTGAAAGAGCCGCATTCTTAGATCCGCCTTATCAGACCTGGAGAGGTAGAGGACCCCGTCACCTCCGATGCCGAATCTTCTGTCACAATAAAGCGCAGCAAACTGCGCTTTCATCTCGTCGGGGATTGCAATTCCTTCAAATTCATCTATAAGGATGAAATCATTTCCATTTCCCTGAAGCTTGGTAAAGTACAGATCCATCATCTCACCTCTCAACTGGTCCCCCACTTTTTCAGGGCACGGTCCAGCTCATAATGATCTTTTGCGTATACTTTTGCAGGAATGCCTGCCATAAAGGCATCCACAGCCTGTCGCATTGCCCTGGCTCCGGCCGCAGTGCCGTCCGGGTGTCCATGTATACCTCCGCCGGCCTGAAGAATTATGTCTGTTCCCAGGGCAGAGATCTCATATTCAACCTTTCCAGGATGAAGCCCTCCGCTGGATACGGGAAACGTTCTTTTAAGCCCGAATGCCGCAGAACAAAGAACCCGATTATCTCCCATTACATCTTCAACAGAGTGGCTCATTTTTCCGCTTACGGTGCCGGTATGCAGCTGATCACCGCCAAGCATACGGACCAGCCGGGCAATAGGCCGCATGGCTATGCCATGCTCGGTATTTCGTGTCATAGCCGCATGCATTGTTCTGTGCACATGAATAGGCATTTTAATTGCCGAGTCCTCACCAAGAGCCTGGAGAGCCCCGAATCCTGCCGTGATTACATCCAGCATGATCATATTCGCTCCGAGTTCCTGCACATGAAGAGCCTTTTCCACTATCTGATCTGCTCTTGTGGTAATATTCACCGCATAAAGGACCTGTTGCCCTGTCTCGCTTTTTGCGTTATCCAGGCTCTCCATGACCTTGGGCACGCGTTCATCAATAGGACAGAATCGTTGGTTTGTGAGGGTTTCATCGTCTTTTATGAGGTCCACCCCCCCTATCGCAGCCTGATATGCAACTGCTGCGGTATCCGCCGGATTCAGCCCTACCTTGGGCTTAATTATTGTCCCAATATGCGGTCTGTCGGTAGTCCCTACAAGGTGCCTGATGCCTTTTACCCCGAATTTCGGGCCATGGAAAGAAACAAGATTCTCGGAAAGCTCCATGTCCAGCAGGCGCACTGCCTCGAGGCGAGCCAGCCCAAAGAGATTTCCGGCTACCACCGAAAGGTACTGTGCAACATTTCCCGGTTCAAATATCTCCGAAGGGTAGATAATCCTGGCAACGTATCCATTTCCAGACGGTTCAACGCTCTCCACCCTGCCATCGAGCCTTTTTATATATTCTACCCGGGTAGAGATGTCAGTCCAGGTACCTGTAGTTTCCTCTTCGCATATCGCCTGGGCTGCTTTCTCAGGAGATGTATCAGCCCTGGGCCTGAAATAATACGTGGCAATTACATCATTCATCATCATCATTCCTGGTCATGATCTGCAAAATCAAATGTCATGTGAAATTCTTCCGGGCTCCATCCCAGGTAGTCACGAATAATAATATACGCCATCTGGGGGGGAATGGCACCCACCTCTGTCACAATCATATCTACGTACTCGGCAGGTGTCACATCGAATGCCGGGTTTCTTACCGTTACATGGGGCAATGTGTCGGCAATTTCGGATGGAAGGACTTCCTCTTTCGAACGCTCTTCAATTTCGATAAATTCACCAAGGATTGTCCTCGGTGCGAATTTAAATGTCTCTGCCGCTACGATGAAATTCGTCCTGGCTTCATGTGCTGCCAGTGCAATTTGAGAGGTCCCGATCTTGTTTACCACTGCGCCATTTACCGTCACTGCATCCGCACCCACAATGACAAGGTCTATATCGTTGATAAAGTGCCTGACAGCCGAGTCAACGATATAATTTGTTGGAATTCCCGCCTGATCAAGAATTTTTATTGTAAGCAATCCCTGGTTCCTCGGTCTCACCTCCGTTGCAAACACTTCAAAGTCTCTACCCCTTCTGTGCGCCTCCAGTATGCAGGCCAGTGCAGCCTGCGAGTTGCAGTGGGTGAGTAGTTTATCTCCGTTCCGGATATGGCTTGAACCGATTTCCCCTATCTTCTTAATTGCGTTTTCAGATGAATGGAGAAACTGAGTACATTTGTTCTCGAATTTCTCCCTGGCTTCATTGAGCGCAAGACCGCAATCCAGAGTGGATATAACAAAATGTACTGCGTTGGGGAGGGAGACTGCTGTGGGCCTGGTGTCAGTTATCTGTTCTCCGGCCTGCTTCATCTCCCTGCAGTATGTTCCGGTGTCCGTAGCTGCCACCGTCATTGAGTGTTCTCTCAACGCCTTCACTGCTGCGCAGGCAATTCTTCCAGCCCCCCGTATTTCCATGTTCTTTATCTTCTCGGCAGTATCAATTAGCACCATCAGCTTCCGATCATTACATGCAGATAGAGAACAAAGAACTTTGCGGGGTATTTTTCATCAATGTCGATCGCAGTAGTATTTGATAGCGCCGGAACACTCCTCCATACCTACAGGGTAGCGAAAGATGTAGTAACGGGTCATCTTCATCCCGGTATAGAGACTGTCAGCCTCACCTTCAGCTCCAAGGAACGCGTGCTCGTAGTGATTCATGTCCATTCCAGGGAAATCATGGAGAGCCCTCCAAATATGCTTCTTTCACACTACCTTGTGCAGAACCGGATAGGGTTCGGGATCAGTTGTACCAGAAAAATCATTACTTCAGAAGAAATTGGCGATGTGCTATATTCGGATTCACGTGCCACAATTGAAGATCTGCAGGATTGTATTAGGAATGTGTGGTCGGTATGCAGGCGCGAGTCAGTCGTCACGCTAAACAGTGGGGTTATACTCAATATGGGCCTGAAAGGGATCGAATTCACTGTCACCACCGGAGGCCGGCCATTTGATGGTGCCCGTCAGGTAGTAAATGATTTACACCGCATGGGAGTTCCGACATATATCGCCTCTGGCGACAGGCTTACCAAACTGGAAATCATGGCTGATTACCTGGGAATTCCCAGAGACAGAGTGTTCGGCGTGGCAACTCCAACAGTGAAGGCTCAGATTATTGCTGACCTTCAGGCTGAATATGGCCGTGTTGTAATGGTGGGAGATGCGATAAATGATCTGTGTGCAATGAAAAAAGCTGATTTAGCCATCCTTTCAGAAGAACAGTCCGGGGAAAAGCCGGCAGAATTGTATGAAGCCGCCCATTTCGTGGTAAAAGACGTCCGTGAAGTGGTTGATATAGTCAAAAAAATGATTAAGGAATGAAAACCACTTTTTTGAAGAGATATAAAAAGTAATATGCCACTACTACAACATTAGGTATGAGAGAGGATAGGAATGACCCCATTGATAACCGTAGATAATCTCTGCATGGACTTCCATGGAAATAAAGTCTTAAAAAATATTTCTTTTGAGACAGGGGAAGGAGAGATTCTGGGTATAATAGGAAGAAGCGGGGCTGGAAAGACCGTATTGATGCACCTTTTGAGGGGCGTTGAGCAGCCCCCGACATCAGGCACGATCATATATCATATTGCTGCCTGCGATTCCTGCGATTTTATCAGTCCAGGGAGTACTGCCGGGTCTCCCTGTCCAAAATGCGGAGGAAAACTCGAAGCCGAGGACGTCGATTTCTGGAACGAGAAAAATGAAGATATGAAACGACGGATCATGAGAAGTACCGCCATCATGTTCCAGCGGACATTTGCTCTCTACGGGAATGACCGGGTCATAGAAAATGTCATCCATGCCCTGGATGATATCAACTATCCTGCCGAGAATGCAATAAACAGGGCAGCCGATCTTCTTGATGAAGTCAGGCTGTCACATCGCATGATGCATATTGCCAGAGATCTTTCCGGTGGTGAAAAACAGAGGGTGGTCCTGGCCCGTCAGCTTGCAAAAGAGCCATTCCTTCTTTTTGCCGATGAACCTACCGGAACACTTGATCCCCAGACTGCCCATCTTGTTCATTCCATGCTTATTGAGGCAGCCAAATCAAATAAAATGGGTATGGTCGTCACCTCTCACTTTTCCCAGGTCATTGAGGAAGTGGCGCACCGTGCACTTCTCCTGGTAAACGGAGAAATCGCAAAGCTCGGAAGTCCCACTGAGGTCATTCACAGGTTTATGGAGGATCTCGATGATACCGAGGTGTTTGAAGCCCCGACTTTCGGCGAAAATGTCCTCATTGCAAGGGATGTGTATAAGCGCTATATTTCAGTAGACAGGGGTGTGGTCAGGGCAGTGAACGGCGTTTCATTCGATGTCCAGGAAAAGGAAATATTCGGTATCATCGGAAAGAGCGGAGCAGGTAAAACTACCCTCTCGCGCATCATCTCTGGTATCATCGAACCTACCTCCGGCGAGATGAACATAAGAATAGGGGAAGATTTTATCGATATGACCAAACCCGGTATTGAGTACCGGGGTAGGGCCAAGGCTTATATCGGGCTTCTTCATCAGGAATATGATCTCTACCCTCATCGAACGGTTCTTGATAATCTGACTGATGCTATCGGTCTTGAGTTCCCGAAGGAACTTGCCATGAGAAAAGCTATTATTACCCTGAGAATGGCTGGATTTACCGAAGAGAAGAGTGGTGAGATTCTGGAAAGGTATCCAAGCGAACTCAGTGAAGGAGAACGTCACAGGGTGGCTCTGGCCCAGGTCCTGATCCGGGAGCCAAGAATGGTTATTCTCGACGAACCTACCGGGACTATGGATCCCCTTACAAAAATAGACGTAAAGCATTCCATCCTGCATGCACGTGACGAAATGGATGAGACTTTCATCGTGGTGTCCCACGATATGGATTTTGTAAGGGACATATGCGACAGGCTGGCATTGATGAGAGGTGGAAAAATTATTCAGATTGGGAAGACAGCAGAAGTTCTGGCCAGCCTGACCGAAGATGAACGCGAGGTAATGGGGCGATCCACTCCGGCACCGGTGTGATAATGATAACCATCCATCTCGATGGGGAACGATTGGAAATCGATGAAGGATGCAGATTAAAAGACGTGTTTCCGGCCCGCGATCCGGATTGCTGTATAGCTATTATAAGGCCGGGTGCAAGAGAATCTGCCGAAACAAAGAGTTTCCAACTGGTTACCAGCACTGGTGAGATTGGAATTGAAGCGGTTGAATCAGGACTGAAACTGTTCGATTCTCCTGATATTGCAGGTGGTCTGAAACTACACTGGACAGACAGGTATGCCGCGGCTTTCGGTCCTTTCTCCAGTGATATTTCACCTGACAGGACTCCCCATCTTTACGAGAGAGGGGACGTAATCCTGGGGTGCGGGGGATATGATCCCAAAAGATCGTATCTTATCTTTTGTAAAATGCGCCATTATGCAGATTTCGGTGCGTCATCCGATGGTGGTGTGATTGCACGGGTAGTAAGCGGACGCGGTGTTCTCGATCGCTGGTCCACTGGGGATGAGATTACTGCCATCCAGCCTGTGATAAGCTGGGCCGACACCAGCAGGTCATTCACAACCGTTGATGATGATCTCCTGCTGGAAGACGGTATGGAGGTTGTCACCTTCGCAAAGATCTGCGCATATGGCTATTCAGGGAAGACTATCCGGACAGAGGCTGCAGGGAGCGTGGAACATCTCCTCCTTGCAATGCTGGATGGCCATTTTGTCATAGGCAGGAATTCCAGTACCCATATCCGCGATAACCGAAGGAGCTTTTCAGATGTACCCGAAGAGGTCCTGTCACCCCGGAGAGACGGTACAGTAACGATAAGAACAAGAGGCAACTCCCGGGGGAGCGTTTATATCTATACAGCCGATGTTCCCTCCATTCCCAGTCATACTACGGTTGGGCAGATTACGCACGGTATTGCACTTGCCCGCCTGGCGCAGGAGGGAGAAATTTTTTGTGTGCAGGTCGAACCGGAGCGATTCGATCTGGTTGGAAAGTCTTTTAAATCTGCCCTTGAAACGGCCGAAAATCGGGGTATTAAAGTAGAGGGGGATCTTTTTGAGGGTGAAGGCATCGTGGTCTCCCAGTTCCCCTCTACCACCATGGAGTGTCTTTCCCGAGGTTCTGTCACTCTCGTCACGGTACCACTCGAAAACGTGATAGACATCAGGCTTGGTGATAATGGGGCACCTGTATCATGCGACATTTTCAGGCGAATGACCGGTCTGCACCTTCACGACGTGGGGAGCATGCCTTTTTATTTCAATTTTGAGGATGTTTACCTCTTTAAACCTGAAATAAAAAAGGGAGTGATTATAATTCCTGAAAATATTCCGGTAGAGGTTGTTCCCAGCGGATCGCTGGCAATCACCAATGACTCCAGGAAAGGCGCGGGGATGGTGGGGACCAGACTCTCTGAAAACCGGGAATTCGGGCCAACTTCTGAGCCTTTTGAGGGAACAAACATCATTGGGAGCATCCTGGATACGGAAAAAATCAGACTTTTGAAGGAGAAAGAAACTGTGTATATCAGGGAGGTGAAATCATGACCCAATATCAACCAGGATACGCGGGAACAGTGACAAAATATGTGTTTATCGAATCCCCGGACATGACGCCCTCGGACCTTGCCATCCGGGCTTATGAGATTTCGCAGGGAGTCATGATCAAGGAGACCTGCTTTGGACTCCAGATAACCGGAGAAGAGAAGGAAGTAAATGGCATAATAGAGTCGCTCCGTAAACTGGATCCTGCCCATATATTCGTAAAAGACAGGGGATTCCCTCCCGGGGACCCCAGAAGGTGCCGGGCTAACCTTGGGGGTGCCCGTCCTGGATATTATGGCCATGAATTTGAGATCTCTCTTATTCGAAACGTCTCAAGAGGCCTGGAAAGGATTTCTTCCCGTGACCCCGCAAAGGAACCCCATCCTCCGGCACCGGCACGGGGCATGGCACTGGATGCGAAGAAATTAAAAAAGATAATCGACTCACAGGAGGGTTGAAATGGTTAAGGTGTTTATTTATCCGGCAACAAGTCTCATACTCTCGGACCTGGTAGCCAGATTTGGGCATGCTCCTCTCAGTGCTGCCCTCAAAATCCGGGATAGAATACAGACCCCGGGATTTGAATCCCCCCCTCTGCAGATTACTCCTGAAGAGCCGAAAAAGGGTTTGAAATATGCAGCAGTGGAGGTTCCTTCAGGTGTCAGGGGAAGGATGGCACTCTATGGTCCTATGATCGAGGAAGCCGAAGCTGCCATCATTATCAATGACGCGGACCTTTCCTTTGGCTGTATGGGGTGTGCAAGGACCAATGAACTGATAAAATTCCTGATAAGAAACAGGGACATCCCGGTTTTGGATTTGAACTATCCAATGAATGAAGAGGAGGGTGAGGAGTTCGTGGCAGCCATAAAGAAATTCCTGGAAGAACTGGAGGTAAAATCGTGACCAAAGTCCGTATTGCCCAGTTATCCTGTGGTCCGGAATACAGTGGTGTCCAGAAAGAGATTGACGATGCTGCAGCGGCAGTCAATGCTGAGATTTTCTATCCGGATGTGAAGCTGGCTGATATACGATCCGGATTTACTGAGTTCGGGCTGGATGTTCAGAGTGCGGACCTCAAACTGGCCATTGCCCGGGCCAGGGCACTGGTTGAAGGTCGTGTTGATGCTGATGCGGTCTTCATCGCCACCTGTTTCCGCTGTGCCGAGGCTGCGATAGTCAGGAATGAATTGAGGCGGTATATTCATGAAAATTCAAAACTTCCTGTGGTAAGTTATTCCTTTACCGAGAGAACCACATCAGGAACCCTGCTCACAAGGATGGAGGCGCTCACTACCATTGCCAGGAGACGGGCTCTGCTGGCTCGTGAGATACAGGAAGGTCTTACCATGGGGGTGGATAGCGGGTCCTCCACCACCAAGGCAATAATCATGAAGGATAACGAGATCATCGGGACCGGATGGCTGCCCACCATTGCAGTGCTGCAGAGTGCAGAGGATACTATTCAACAGGCGCTTGGGGAAGCAGGGATTAAAAGAGAGGAACTGGAAGCCGTCGGGACAACAGGTTACGGGCGATTCCTTGTGGGCGAGAAGATCGGGGCGGATCTTATCCAGGAAGAGCTCACGGTAAACTCCAAAGGAGCTGTGTATCTTGCCGATTCACAGCATGGGCCCTCCACCGTCATCGATATAGGGGGTATGGACAATAAGGCCATCAGTGTGCAGGATGGGATCCCGGGTACTTTCACCATGGGAGGAATATGTGCAGGAGCAAGCGGAAGGTTCCTGGAAATGACCTCAAAAAGGCTTGGAGTGGATATTACGGAACTGGGGCCACTGGCCATGAAGGGAATGTCCAGGAATGTGCCGATGAACAGTTATTGTATTGTCTTTGGAACGCAAAGCCTGGTCAATGCGCTGGCTGCCGGAATCTCCCCTGAAGATGTTGCTGCTGCAGCCTGCCACAGTGTCGCAGAACAGGTCTTTGAGCAACAACTCCAGGAGGTGGATATCAAGGAGCCGGTTATTATGGTCGGTGGGACATCTCTGATCCAGGGGCTGGTGCGTGCTATGGGTGAACTTCTCCAGACTGAAATTGTCGTACCTCCCCATTCCCAGTATATCGGCGCCGTGGGCTCTGCTCTGCTTGCCTCCGGGTTTATCAAGGGAGAATAGATGGAATCGATCGAATATTTTGAAGTTGAATGCCCTGAAGAGACGGGAGGGAATTACTACAAAAAGATCGCCGACATTGTGCTCCTTGACCATAATCTGATACGTGTCATTAAAAAAATACACATCTTCATCGATCCCCGGATACCAATTTTCATCGCAGTGGGAACTACCAAAAAGCTCCCGGGATTGATACGTCTTCGTGATTTCTCTGATGTGAGTATACAGGAAGAAAAGACCACAATCTCTATCGGGGACGAGACGCACATGGCCGGGCTTCTTCGGATACTGTGGGACAAATTCGGAAAAGAACGGGTAGAACAACCCGACCGCTTCACTATAATGATTTCTGCCAGAGATGATGAGACGAGTAATCTCGAGGATCTGGTGGTGGACGATCCCAGCATCTCTATTTACAAGGACCTTATCTATGCACTGCAGGTAATCCAGCCGGAAGGGTTCAAGATCAGGCGGCAGTATTATGGGCAGGGAAAATTTTACCTGGTGGCCAGCGAGAACACCCTTCCAGAAGATCTTGATGATCTCATCGGAGAGAAATTCGCATTGATGGGGGAGAGCCCATGATTCTTGTTCCTGTGACCTACAAAGGTGGCCTCTACCAGCACGAAGAGATTGTAGACCTGATTGAGGACCTGGGTGGCTATATTATCCAGAAACATCTCATCGCCACAGAGGTAGTGCTCCAGGCGCTGGTACCAAAGGACGACATTGAGCTGATCAGGAGGATAGCAAAACCGCTTACAGGAGAAATTACCCCCTCTCCGCTTGTAGGAACAGAGATTGCCGTGGTGAGCATGAGCCTTGAGATACATCATCTCCCTCATGCATCTTGTGATGTTGCAGAATATATCAGGAGATTTGGGGCCAAGACAAATATGGTGGGACTCTCGCGGGGTTTCGGAAAGAGGATTGCCCAGTTGAACGATGAGGAGCGCGACATAATCAATGAGCATGACCTGGCGGTGTACCTCATGGGAGATTTCGAGACCTGTATCGAGCAGAAATTCCCGGTCCTCCGTCGCGGAATAGAGGTTCCTATCGTTATATGCGGTGGACCGTCCAAAGAAACCCTGCAGCGGATAATCGATCCTCCCGTGGATGGATATGTAGGGAATGTCGGCCGGTTTATGCACAGGACAAAAGAATCCGATGAACTGGGCAAGCTTGATGAAGTTGTGGAGGAGATAACCCGGGTCCTGGATAAGAGGCGAGAAGAGATTGCGAAGGATCCTCTCTCCATCTCCCCGGCCCGCCTTATGGACGTGATACAGGAACAGGTATATCCCATACATGAAGTCCTTTCACCCACCCCCATTACAGTGCAAATGGCCGGACTCAGGGTAAAACTTCCTTACGATACTTTTACTGCCCAGTTAAAGGAGGTGGTAATCGAGGAGGAGGTTTGCATTGGTGACGTGGCAGACCTTTCTCCTTCCAGAATGAGAGATTATATCCTTATGAAGATCAAGCCCTTTTCAGAGACAAATATTATGGTATAGGACTGGCAACCCGAATATCCAGCCCTTTTATTACATTATTACACCGAAAAAATTTCTGCCATTTCAAAGAACTGGTATTCTTTTGATTCAAATGTGTTCGTGGTAAATTTCCAGATCTTGCCTGACCCCAGGTAATCGACGCTGGCATAGGCATTTCCAAGCAGGTTTCCATTGGAATTATAGAGATTGAATACGATTGTGATGTGATCGATTCTCTGGGGGGCCTCATTCTTGATCTTCCCTGTGATATATTTCCTGCCAGAATCATCTGTTTCTGCCTTGGCCTCAATAAGGGTGATTCGAGGCGTACTCTGGCTTTCATATGAATTGTATCCGAATGGTGTCTTGACATATCCTTTCGTAGAAGGGCCAGCTTCTGATGGAGTGTCCCCCCCAACATACATCACCTGAGTCCCTGATGGCTCCAGGACCTGCTGCCCGGATGTTGGAGTGGCGGTCGGAAAAATTCCCTCTTCCAGTTCCTGCATATCGATACATCCTCCCAGTATGGCCAGAATGGCTACAAGCAATACAAGAATTCCTGTTATCATAACCTTACACGTTCGGATCATCGGCATATCTCCCGGCAATTATCAACATAATGCATTGGAGGAGACTGTATGTGTGAAAATATTTAAAATCTGGTGCGTATAGGCTGTTCTTTACTACAAATAGTTACGGAGTGGATAAAGATATGAAATCTGTTGGCTAAAATGGCTGGCGAAATTTTAAGGGAGAAAAATGAGTGAAGATAAAGTCCAATTATTCTTTATGGGAAGATTCGAATAAATATCTGTCTTATATTGCGAAAAATTTCGTAATCAACATTTCATCGAAGAAGTAGCCGTCAATATAATGAAACTGTGAACCAGATATAGTATACACACGAGGGAACCATGAAGGATACTGAAGAGTTTGAAACGACATTGCGGGAAATTGTCGAGGAGGGAGGAGAGAAGACAGCTGCATTGTGGATGCGGAATATTGAACAGGAATTTGAGAGAGCCCCGCTCATCTTCAAGAGGATGGCCGAACGCCCCGAGGTGCTTATCTCCCATCTCCTGTATAAGGGAACGGTTACCAAGACCAGTGCCATGCCCCCAAAATATGTAGAACTGATAAGCCTGGCGGTTGGAGCCGCGCTCCGGTGCCAGCACTGTACAAGTTATCATATGCAGGCAGCCGTACGGAAAGGGGCCTCCAGGGAAGAGGTGCTCGAAGTCATTCTCCTTGCCGGTATGATATCCAATTCATCGGTCCTGGCCAATGCCTACCGGATCTTCGATGAGAAGATGTCCGGGTGTCTTCCCTGTAACAATGTCGGTGTCGAAGTCGATATGGATGCGGATTGAGGTTATTACAAAACCCCTCCGTCGATTTCATTTGAATGCAGATAGTCCGGGAATAATTCATGGAATTTTTATAATTTTATGCATTCAATAATTTGTTCCGCGTGAAACTGTGGAATAATTCAATTTTTGATTGGAAAATACATGCCCTTTGCCTCCTTATAGGGAGACCATTATCATTCATCCCTGCCATTGTGGCGTCAATAAGTACGACAGAAAAGTATCCGGGGCTCTATCGCCTATCTCCTCTTGCTTTTTTCTTCCCCGGTATAAGACATTTCCAGGCATTCCCGATGAGATCGGTCCTCCCTGCCATCCGCAGTCCCTCCTCGACAAGTCCCCGGTTCTTTCTGTCCCGGTAATGAAGCATTGCCCGCTGTACCTGTTTCTCCCTGCCCCTGGGCACATGCACCGGCTCCATGGTGAATGGGTTCAGGCCGGTGAAGTACATGCATGTAGAGAGCGTCATAGGCGTAGGTGTAAAGTCCTGCACCTGTTCTGTGTACAGGTCGTGATCCCGAATATATTCTGCAAGCGCTATCATGTCCTCAATGGTGCAGGCTGGGTGTCCTGACATAAAATAGGGAAGGATATAAAATTTCTTCGATTGCTTTTTTTTTATTTCATCAATAATCCTGCAGAAATATTCGAATTCCTCCACACCGGGTTTATTCATGATTCGTGTCACCCTGGGCGCGATGTGCTCCGGGGCCACTTTCAGATGCCCGGAGACATGGTGTTTGCAGATTTCCTCCAGGTATACCCTCTCTTCCTCTGGAATAAGATCGTATCGTACCCCTGAACCTATGAAGACGTGCTTTACCCCTGAAATGGCCCTGAGTCGCTGAAGGAGGAGGATCTGCTTGCGATGTGACAGGATGAGATCCGGGCATCCTGGGCCGCAATGCCGGTCCGGACAGGTTCCCTCACCTGTCCATTTCGGGCAATGCATCCCAAACATATTCGCTGTCGGACCACCTACGTCCTGTACTACGCCCCTAAAACCGGTCATCTTCGTCATTTTCCCCACTTCCCGGACCAGGGACGCGATGCTCCTGTTCTGGATGATCCTTCCCTGGTGGTGGGTAAGAGCACAGAATGAGCAACCTCCGAAGCAACCTCTATGGCTGACCACTGAGAACCTGACCGGGTCAAGGGCAGGTATTGGCAGGCGATATACCGGATGGGCGTCCCTTTGGTAAGGCAGTTCATAGATGTGATCCATCTCCCGTGTAGTAAGCGGCCTGGCCGGTTTGTTCTGGACAATGATATGCTTCGGATGCGGCTGGACAACGCATCTTCCCCGGAACGGGTCCTGTTCCCGTGAATGCATGACAAATGCCCGGGCATACGCATGGATATCGGCTGTCACATCATGGAAGGACGGAATCTCAATAATGGTCTCATTCTCCCCGGGATTCCAGTCTTTTGGGGGCATTCTATAGGAAGTTCCGGGGATTTCTCTTAAATTTCTGATGTGTTCCCCGGCAGAAAGCCTTGTTGCAATCTCCTTCATTTGCCGTTCCCCCATCCCGTAGACCAGCAGATCGGCAGGGGCATCAGCCATAACAGACTGCCTGACCCGGTCCGACCAGTAATCATAGTGGGCAAACCTTCTCAGGCTGGCCTCGATCCCCCCGATGACCAATGGGACTTCCGGATATAATGCATGTAATTTATCCGTGTAGACGATAGTAGCCCTATCAGGCCTTTTTCTGATTCCTCCCGGTGAATAGGCATCCTTGTTTCGCATCTTCCGTGCGGCAGTGTAATGATTGACCATTGAATCGACGTTTCCGGAAGATATGGCGAAAAATAAGCGGGGTTTCCCCAGCCTTATGAAATCCTCACTGGATTTCCAGTCCGGCTGGGCAATGAGACCGACGGAAAAGCCTGCATCCCAAAGAACTCTTCCCAGAACGGCAGGGCCGAATGAAGGGTGATCCACATAGGCATCACCGCTGACAAAAATTATGTCGAATCCCTCGATCTCCAGGTCCTGCCCTTCCTCCAGGGACATCGGAAGAAATTGCGGCTGCTTCATTGATCCGATTTTTTCCGCCCGAAAGATGGCAGGTTAAGACCCGTAACGGGTTCAGGCGTTCTCCTTGCCTGGATACCAATGATCTCGGTAATGAAGACTTCTACTACGATATATGCCTCTGCCTTTTCCCGAAGACAGCCGGTCAGGGCTTCGGCGCCCCTCCCTGCAGAGGCATGGTAATGGATATGGGGTCCGTCGGATCCGGTGAATATGCTTGCAGTCCCGAATATCTCCCAGCCCCCGGAAAATCCTTCAAAATGTGGAGAAGGTGGAAGTACAGCCTTTTCCGGCCCTGTGACCATCCGGCCCTCCGCAAGGGCTCCCAGAAATTGCACAATACCGCAGTTTATCCCCTTTTTCCTGACAAAGGCGTCCATTTCAGAGAGAAAATCCTCTCCGTGATCAATCCTGAGAATAAAGATCCTTCCAATACGACCTTCTGTATATTCCATCCCGCATTCCCTCTATGCGATATAGTTGGCAGGCCTAATCCATAAACCGATGCTTGGGTGGATGAAGGGGAAGGGCGTTTAACGCCCTCCAACTCCGCCTCCACCAAAGCCGCCACCGCCTCCGAAGGATCCGCCTCCCCCGAATCCTCCTCCGCCTCCACTGGACGGCGGGGCAAAGAAGAGAACAGGGAAAAATGCAGTTCTCACACCTAGCGGGACATCTGCTTCGGGAATGCTGATATCCAGATCCTTCATGGCCTTCACAACCTTGTCTCCCACACCAAGCGCTGTCCCGTAGACCAGCCATTCTCCCCACATCGAGATATCCGATGGAGCGTATTTCTTCATCAATGCCAGGTCGGAAAGGAAATAGGCGAATGCATCCCATTCCAACTTTTCCTTGTATCCGTCCCCTTTCCAGTGGCCAAACAAAGTGGACGGGAAAGCCAGGGCAATTCCGGATTCCAAGATCATGAATCCCCACAATATGGCTGAAGGCACAAGCAGGCGAATGAGGGGAATGGCAATTACACTTATAATGATAGAGATTACGCAAAAGGCCGCCCCTATAAAGACCAGGGGGATTATATGATCCCTCCCGTCCACGATATACCGGGCTATGAGTCGCGGATTTGTTCTCCTGGTAACGCCGGATAGAGCCTGCTGGTAACGAATAATCCTTGATTCAGCCATTTTATCGGTTTTTGCCTGTTCTGCCAGTATACCAAGTTCATCAGAGTCGACCACGCCGTCAGTTCCCACTTCACGGAGAAACGCAAGAACCCGTTCCTCATAGCCATCTTCCGAATGGTCCTGGTTCACACGTATGACCACAGCCTCACCGCCGGCTTTCTCGTGAATAGTGAGTATCTTTTTGCGGTGCATATCCAGCAATGTGGCATAATAGCCATCCGCGTCAAAATTGGTCGCGTCACCCTTGAAGATGAGGTTGACTTCCCATGGTTTCATCTCGGGGTGTGGGATAAAACTCAGGTATTGCGGGACGGTAAACTTCTTTTCACGTCCATATCGATGATAAATGGCTAGAAACAAAAATGGCGTGAGCAATACCATGACAATTCCCAGAAGATAGAGCGCCCAGGCAGCATAGAAAGGAATGATATTATACCAGGGATTTGCAGCCCGCGTTTGTTCCGCCACATCCGGAACGACCCGGGGGAATCCCTGCAGTTCTGTCATGGCCTCTTTGGAGAGAAGAAGTTCAATTCCCAAAACCTCATTCCCTGCCACACTCCCTGTGATAACATATGTATCACCGGTTCGTTCCACTTCAAGCCCGGGAGGGTGCGTATATATTTCCCTGACATATCTGGCAGGGTAGGTTATGGTCAGGCTGCGGTAGGGGATGTGCTGGTCAACAAGACGGATATTCAGGTGTGCCAGCTGGTCATCGTATTCTACCGGGGGATGCAGGATATATGAATATCCCACATCATATGTCCCTGCAGGGTAATACGAGGGGTTATAGATTCCCACCTCGTTATTCTCTGCCATACTCCTGATAAATGCGATATATGCGGGATTTTTCCCTTCATTGAGAGTGACATCCCCCTGATAATCCTTCACATATCCGACCACTCCCGGGGGAACCCTCATCTCCTTGAACTCAATATATGGGCTTTGAAGGGGATTAATCGATAAATCGTCCTCCCAGAAGCGGAAGAGCATACGATACTGCCCGGAAGATTTCACCTCGTACGAGTATTCTTCGGAAAGTGCCCCGTCCTCGGTAAAAGATGCCTGGTAATTATCGATTACCAGGTCTCCCTCCATTAATCCCCCCAGTAATGAAGTAAAGAGGACTACCACGATTCCTATTACCAGGGTTATGATCACCAGGGTGGCAATCTGTCTCTTTTCGTTCACGGAAACTCCCTTTAGAACTCAATTTTCGGCGGCGTGCTGATAGCTTCCTCAAATTCCAGGTAGGTGAGTTTTGAGAGCCCCATTATCCCGGCCACGAAATTAGATGGAATCACGTCGCGGAGCGTATTGAACTGCTGCGAAATATTGTTGTAGGTGTAGCGCTGCCTCGCGATCTCGTCTTCAACTCCCTTCACTGAATCCATCAGGTTCATCACCGTGGAATTGGTCTTTAAATCAGGGTATGCCTCGGCCACCGCAAAGAGGCGCCCCAGTATCGAACGGGACTCTTTTTCGATTTCATTGAGATCCCCTGCACCTGCACTTCCGACACCGGCCCGCATTGCGGTCACCTTTTCAAACGTTTCTTTTTCAAATTTCGCATAACTCTTTACTGCACCCAGCAGCTGGTCTATCATATCCAGCCGTTTCTTCATTGCCACCCTTATTTGCCCCAGTGTGGCTTCAGATGCGTTTTTAAGGCTGTAAAATCGGTTATATATTCCGACAAAATACAGTACCAGTCCTATAAGTACAAGGACCAGAATTCCCCCGACGATCCAGGGTAGTAAATCTCCCAATGCCATGTTAACCTATCATAGTGAGGATCCTATTTCTCATTAATTCAACGGTAGGCTTGCAGCAAGAAGGCCGGAAAAGAATATAGTGAAAAAACCCCAGCAGGATTAGGATATGCGGATGCTCCCCACAATTCGGAGTTTTCCCCCTTCCAGGTAATGAAGCAGTGCTTTTTCCCCCGGGTAATATACCAGATCCTTATCGGAGCGAAGGGTAATCTCGGGTTTTTTCCAGTCCCCTGAATTATCTACAAAGGCCACTCGCGAAGGGATGAACTGGAGCCAATGGCCGATATGGATCACCATTTCCTCCTTTAATGGGGACGGCCAGTATCGTACCAGTTCTGCCCTGCCATTGATTACAGAAGAAGAAATAAGGGAGGAGTCAGTGGAAAGGACATAACCACGGTCGAGATCCTCTGTGTCAATTCCTTTCATGGCCAGGCCTACCCTTTCCCCTGTGCAGGCAACTTCCGCATCATCATCATGCACCTGAATTGAACGAATCTGCGCTGTCTTTTTTGTCGGAAGGATATGGAGTGTCTCATGTTTCCGAATGCATCCCCGGGCTACACCCCCAAGAATAACAGGACCGATACCCTTGACATCGAAATAATGGTCAATGGGGACTGATCCCGTAAATTTCTCGCCTGGTTCCCGCTGCCGCCCCCTGGTTTTTTCCGCTTCTTCCAGGAACTTTTCCCTCAGTCTTCCCATCTCCTCGTCAATAATCTCGTAATGTTCAGCGACGGTCCCCCTGATAAGTGGGGCAATCTCTTCGGGACTAATATAATTATGGAGAATGATAACCCCATCTTTGAGCCCTGCCTGATCAAGCATGAGTATGCATTCACCCAGTGCAGGATTTATCTCATTAATTACAAGTATAGCCCAGTCAGACATCGACACCGCAAAAAAAAGTGATGGAAGTTTTTCCGGGTACCTGCTCGGCTCGATGAACGTGACCGTTACATCATCGCGCTTTACATTATAGAATGTGATATCAGAGCTTGTTCCCTTCTTACCCAGATCCTTTGCATATCCTTCAGGGGCGATGACCGCCACATTCAGGTTTGGCATACAGATCAGTTTTGTCAGGCAGGAATATCAGGGTTTATCCGCCACATGAATTACATGGTGGATAAAGGCGCTTTCTTCACCTGCCCGCGCCGGGAGCTTTGAGTGCTGAGAGCAGATCAATCTCCTCCGTAACCACATCAGAGGATTGTTCAAGCATCAGATTTACCTTCTCTTTTTTCCCGGCCATTCGGAAATCCGTTCTTATGGCATACACCGGCTTTCCAATGGAATATGCATATCCCATTTCCCATGATGTACCAGAGTCGGCGTCTGCCCCGTCGATAACCGCTACCACGGCATCAGCTTCATCCAGTGCAGTTACATGGCTTTCAAATATCATCCGGTGTTCGTCCAGACTGCGTGTATGGGTGTCATCACCGACATCCTGGGGCAAATAGACCTCATAATAAGAGCGGGTAAGCAGGTTATTGAGAGAGAGATTATAAAGCTTTTCCGCCCTGGAAAAGAGCGGCGCCGCAAGATAAAGACGGTATCTTGCAAAATCGCCCACATCAATGGCCTGTATTTCCGACAATCTGGCCAGAAACGTTCCCCGGCCCGGTATTTTTGGTGATTTGCCATCATGGCTCCCGAAATATGTGGTATCCACTCCACAGGTCGGAGAAGAATTCACTCCCACAAGGCATAGTGGCAGTCCTCTTTTCTCGATGATCTCCCGTACTTCTCTTTCCAGATCCAGAAGAAACTCCCGGAACTCCTCAGTATCAAGCCTGTCAAGGAATGTTCCCGGCTCACGGTCCGGACCGAGATAGATGCATTCCGGGCAGGGGAGGGGAACAATTTCCAGGCCGAACCTGCGGCAACGCTCGATGGCCCCGGAGAACATATCCAGATCAGAATCTTTTGTAATCCCGCGTGCTCTCAGATCCGGGTTTAATATGCAGGGGCACATCAGTACATACATTCTAATAAATTTAGATGCTCAAAGGTGATAGATGATACCACTGTATGCATATCGGGATAACAGCTGCGACCCCAAGAAATGCACAGTGAAACGAATGGGGCGGTCAGGCCTGGTGAAAATTTTCACCAAGATATCGCACATCCCAAGGAATACTATACTGTTGGACCCCACTGCCGAACAGGCGCTTTCTCCGGCAGATCGACCGGCAAGATCAATTACCGTGTTGGACTGCTCATGGGAAGTTCTTGATTCTACCGCATTTGAAAGGATAAGACGCCGAAGGGCTCTCCCTTTCCTTGTGGCCGCCAATCCGGTAAATTTCGGGAGGCCCTGGAGGCTCAGTTCGGTTGAAGCATTTGCCGCTTCACTCTACATACTTGGTGAAATCGACCAGGCAAAATTGGTTCTTGAATCAAGCCCATGGGGAACGCGGTTCCTGGAGTTGAATGAAGAGCCCCTGATGCTTTATCATGACGCCGCGAACAGCCGGGAAATCATCGATATCCAGAACACATATCTTTAATTGATCTCAGGAGTCTGTCCTGTGCAGTATAAGGGCGCCGCCATCATTCCCTGAATGGGACATATCCCTGATAAGCTGTCCCTTTATGGATACCCGGTCGTCCTTGCCTATCAGAGATCCCAAAACGGCATCCTTATTTATTTTCGTCGAATGATCCAGCATCTCTTTTATCGTTTTGTTGAATTCTTCATCCAGGTATTTTTCTATATCGGAGCCGAGAATACTCTCGTCCTCTCCGACCAGTGAAACGAATGCCCCGTTGACCCGGGTAATTATCCCGTTTCTGTCAAAAAATACAATCCCATCAGATGCCCTTTCGATGATCTCATCCAGGTACATTCGGGACTCTCCCTTTTCATACAATTCTTCTGCATTTTCCGGATTTTCAACCCTTGATTGCCATATTGATTCCTTGGCCCTTCTCCATTCAGACATATCCCTGATTGATTCGATTGCTCCTATGACGTGTCCTTCATTATCAAAGAGCGGACTTGCTTTTCCCCATAAATATACCCCCTTTCCTTCATTGAGAGTGGGCAGGAATGTTTCCACATACATATTGTCGCCAAACCTGCGGATTTGTGGATATGTGGTGGCAAGTTCGTGGGCAGGTAGATTCATTATATCAATCAGAACAGGCCTCAATCCTTCGAAAATTGAAAATGCATTTGAATAGTCACTTTTTCCCATTATCAACTCTTTTTTCACCCCGGTGAGGGCTTCAAGCGCACTATTCCAGGCGATTACTTTCTTATTGCGATCCACGATGAACGTAGGATCAGGAATGAATTCAATTGCATCCTGCAGCTTCTCAAATGTAGTTTGGATGGTCTTTTCCATAATTTTTTGATCTGATATATCCATGCTGTATATGATGAGATATCTGCCTTCATCCTCCTCATCTTTAAATCGGTAAGTCGTTATCTGAAAAAATTTTTGTATGCCGTCCTTTCTTCTTAATCGCACCTCCCCTGAATAGTACCCCTCATCTTTAATTTTATCGCTGATTTCATCAATATCCGGATGGATGAAACCTATATTTGAAAATATTTTTTCTAAATTTTCACCTTTCATTCCAGAAGATAGTTCCTGGCCAATACTCTTCAAAAAGGCATTATTTGCATAAATAAGGTTATTTTCATTATCAAAGATGGCAATGCCATCAATTGAAGCCGCAATGGCATTATCCAGTATTTTAATTTCTCTTTTTGCCTTTTTAATTTCGCTAATGTCAACAAAAGATGCCATCATACAAAGTGGGGATCCATTCTCATCTCTCACCAGAGTGGCAGATATATGTGCATCGAACTGACTTCCATCAATTTTATGAGGCTTACAAACCCCTGCCCAACTCGATTTCTCTTTTACAGCGGCGATAATATTCTTTATGGCCAGATGATCATTCTCCTCCATATAACTGAAGCTGTTGATTGGCCGGTTCAATACATCCTCGAGGTTCTGAAATCCAATCATATCCAGATATGCACGATTGGCGTACGTGATATTCCCCTTAAGATCTGCAATTATTATTCCGTTAAGTGAGTCGGATATAGCTTTTTCTTTTATGAGAAGATCCTCCCGGGCTCTTTTCTTCTCGGTAATATCCCTCCCGACACCCTGGTATTCCACGATGCGCCCATCCTTATCAAATATAGTCCGTTTTGACCACTGATTCCATCTTATTTCCCCGTTCGGCAGGATAGCCCGGTATTCCAGATCACAAACCGGCATTTTCATTGTGAGGCTCCTGATTCTGTTCTCTACCACTTCTCTTTCATCAGGAGAAACAAACTGGAGAATATTCTTTCCCAGAATAGTATCGGGATCTATGCTCAGATACTTACAGAAAGCATAATTTGCAAATGAGATCGAAAAATCAGGCCTGAAACGATTGATCATTTCTGTCTGGTCTTCAACAATGGCCCGATACCGGGTCTCATTTATACGGAGTTGCTCTTCTATTCCCTTTTCGTGGGTGATGTCTTCAATAATAAAGGTGATTCCCATTTCGCCATCATCAAAAACGGTGGGTATAATTTTTATCCTGAAAAATTTTTTTTCTTTATTTAAGAAAAATTCCATTTCTTTTGAATATTCTTCGGGATCTGGTATCTCTGTCACTATATTCTGAAGTGCCAGCTCGTCAAATGGCGGCAATTGAATTTTTGTTATTCGTTCACCCATCAGATCCTCCTTTTTACGGGAATAAAAGGAAAGGAAATTTTCATTTACATCAGTTATTTTCAGTTCTCTGTCTACAACCGCAATTAATTCGGTTGCAAACTTCAGCATTGATGAGATAGGAACTCTCTGAGAAATATAGTAGACCTTTGCATTGCCATATATCCGCATCTCCACCTGCCCGGTAATAAGAAGAATTTCAAGATATTTTGCAGCTGAGTTGCGATTAATTTTTAAAATCTTCGATATATTGGATATTGTAAGACCTTTTGGCCGGCTCTTAAGAATTTTCTTGATTCGTGCGATCTTGTCCTGATCCGGGATCATGAGAATGTAATTTTTTCATGTGCAACCATAAAGATTTGCAGTTGCACGGATGAATTCTAAATGAATTATTCTTCGGGAGGCCTGGAATAAGTAACCGGAAGTTTCATTGCAAGTACTTTATTTATACTACTCTTAATTCTTTGAATTTGATTCCTGCATGTGATCCCGATCGATATGAATGAAAAGAAACAATATCCGACAAAACGACCTTTCTTATATTATCTGCTTATTTTTATTTTTTCCATAATAGCGGTCCTTATTGTGGGCATTACCATCGGAGATTTCATCATAACCGAACAGAATTACCAGGATAACGTAGCGCTTCTCCGCAAACAGACTGAAGCCAATATCATTGAAATAATACGAATCGTCGATTTGGGGCTGAAAATTTTCGATGATAGCCTGAATACCGAGATGGAACAGGGTTTCGTAATCTTCCACGACGAATACAGGAAGGCAGGTGCCGATCCTTCGAAAATTGATCTGGAAAAGATTAAACGGCAGATAGGAGGGAGGATGGAGCTCTATATTATCAATGAATCAGGAGTCGTCGAATACAGCACCTATGCTCCGGATCTGGGGCTTGATTTCAAGACCAGTGTCCCGTATTTCTATGAATACCTTACCAGGATCAGGAACTCTTCAGGATTCTATCCGGACCGGGTTGTACAGGAACTGTCGACCGGACAACTGAGAAAATTTGCTTATTCCCCTACTTATGATCATAATTACGTTCTTGAACTGGGCCTTGCAGACGATTCAATCGAAGCTGAGCGTAAATCGCTCCAATACAGAAGCACTATCAGTTCAATGGCGGAGAATAACCCTTACGCCAATAAAATCCGCCTATTTACCATGAAAAAGCGATTGGTTGGGAACAGGTCATTTGTTCCTAATCCATATCTCGATGGAATTCTGAATCAGATAATAGAGGAGAGAGAATCGAGGGAATTTATTAATCGCCAATCCGGAATCACTACTCAATATCTCTTCATCGATCTCATGGATGATGATTATGCATCCGATATGAGCCTTATTGTAGAATTGGAGTATGATAATGCACTTATCCGGCAGGCTATTGATGAAATAATTTACTTCCAGCTTCTCGTAGCAATCGTGGTACTTTTTCTGGCCTCATTACTGGCCATTTTCGCTGCCAAAAAATTAACAAAGCCTATCGAACAGATTTCTGATGATGTGGATAAAATATCACGAGGGGATCTGGACCATGAAATATCTCCCACCATGGGGAGAGAATTTGCAGTACTGGAGAACAGCATCAATGCCATGTTAGTGACACTCAAAGGTACAATCAAAAAACTGCAGGAAGGGGAGGAGGAACTGCAATTATCGGAGAAGCTCTATCGCGGCGTAGTAGAAAGCCAGACTGAATTTATCACGCGTTTTCTCCCTGATGGGACCATTACATTTGCAAATGATGCGTATTGTGATTATTTGGGCCGTACATCTGCTGAAATGATTGGTTCGCACTTCAAGCCTTCAATACCGCAGGAAGATAAAGAAAAGGTTGCACTTTCCACCAGAAGACTGACTCCTGAAAATCATGTCTCATCCATTGAACACAGGATAATTATGTCAGACGGGCAGATCAGGTGGCAGCAATGGAATAACATGGCAATATTCAATGCCGAAGGAAAAGTGATTGAATATCAGTCTGTAGGTCGCGACATAACCAAACGAAAAATTGCAGAGGAAGAAGTAAAAAAACTCACTGACGAACTGGAAGAACGGGTAAACGAACGAACAGGACAGCTTGAGGAGGCTAATCGTGAACTGGAATCATTCAGCTATTCTGTATCCCATTATCTTCGCTCCCCGCTACGGGCGATTGATGGATTTTCCACGATCCTTTTGGAGGAATATTATAGCGGGCTTACCCCGGATGCCCGGCGATATCTGGAGAAAATTAAAGAGAATACAAGGCAGATGAGTCGTCTGATTGAAGATCTGCTGAACTTTTCCAGAACAGGCAGACAGCCACTTACCAAAACCACTGTCGATCCGGTCCAGATTGCAAGAAAAGCCTATGGGAGCCTTCGCCCCGAATATGAAGGCAGATTTGTGGATCTGGAAATTGGATATATGCCTGAATGCTCTGCAGATCCCTCTCTTCTTACACTTATTTTCTCTAATTTGTTCTCGAACTCCCTGAAATTTACCAGAAATAATGAATTTGCACGAATCGAGGTAGGTTCATTCTATGAGCCTTCGGGGGTTGTGTATTTTATAAAAGATAATGGTATAGGGTTTGATATGAAATATGCCCATAAATTATTCGGAGTCTTCCAGCGTCTCCATGATAATGACTCTTATGAAGGAACAGGAGTAGGTCTGGCCATTGTGCAGAGGATTATCCACCGCCATGGTGGAAAAATCTGGGTTCACTCGGAAATTGATCAAGGCACAACATTTTTCTTTACTCTCGATGGAAGTACTGATGTAGATTCATGACAATATCTCCAGCTGGTTCTGCAGAAATACTACTTGTAGAAGATAATCCAAATGACGTAGAGCTCATCCTCCATGTATTTCAATGGTGTAATCTTTCAGACCGTGTACACGTCGCATGGAATGGAGAGGAAGCCCTTGATTACCTTTTTGGAAGCGGGGAGTACCTGGGAAGGGAGCTTGTCATAAAGCCGAAAGTCATTTTGCTCGATCTCAAGCTGCCCAAAGTGGACGGAATCGAAGTTCTACGAAAACTCAAGAACAATACATCAACCAGGAATATTCCCGTAGTGGTGCTTACTTCTTCCAGCGAGGAGAAGGATATAATTGAGAGTTACAATCTCGGCGTGAACAGCTACATTGTCAAACCTGTGCAATTTGATGAATTCGCACATGTGATACGGGAACTCGGACTCTACTGGCAGATGATAAACCAGCCGCCCCTGGATGACGAATAGGGAGCGAAAATATTCTTGTGGATTTTTTTGGATTTTCCATTTTTTGTATTTTTTTAAAAGAGCCGGATGAATTCAAAAGAATATGAAAATTATTTGATCCTGAAAAATTATTCTTCTTCATTCATGTATTGCTGGATTTTTTCCTCTTCCCATTTCTTCGAGAAGGCATTACGTCGTTTAAATACCGATACTGCATGGAATACGATGCCGATGCCCCAGAAAAGGGTAACCCAGTAGAACCACCATATACCAAATGAAGTTATGGCATTTGCGATAAAAAGAAGCAGATTGATCAAAATATAGATGCCCAGATGGGAATAAAACCCTTTCAGATCTTCAACCCTCTTCTTTGCTCTTAAGTATTTCTCAGTATCTGATCCGGGAATTTCAGGTATATCTGTCATGGTTTACGATCCGGTTATCGTATACTTCCAAAAAAAGATATAACTTTCTGGTCATATTCTCCAACTCTTAATTAAATAACCCTCCAATAATGTAAATTCTCTTCAATTTTTGAATTCATCTTTGCCTTGGGGTGCCTTGAATGAAGAAAAATATTTTCTATTCTGTCGGTCATTCTCACACATGAATTCCGGGATTGTAGAGATGTACCTTGAAAAATGGACGAAAGATCTTGAGGGAGATGCAGCAATAATCTCGGTCTATTCACACGTGCGCGACATTCCCTATGCTGCCATTTCCGGTCTCTCGGACCCATGGAACGGACCGGAATTGATGCTCGCTATCGGTCGTGGTTCCTGTACACCAAAACACAATCTACTGGCCAGGATGTTTGAAATTATGGGAGTGAACATAATATTTTCCAGCTTCAAATTTTCCTGGAACAATCCTCTGATAGCATATCCGGATTCTTTAAAAAAAATTGTGGCGGACTTGCCACCCGTATACCACATGGCCCTGAGAGCATATATCCATGGAACCTCGTGCCTGGTAGATGCAACCTGGGATCTTCCGCTCAAAAAAGCCGGATTTCCTGTTACTACCTGCTGGGATGGGATCTCTGATTGCATCCTGGCCGTGACACCGCTGCAGGAGAAAGGGAGTGCAAAAGAAGTTCTTCACGATTCAATGAAAAAGAGAGATGAGTATTATCGCGCTCGGGCAACAGAATACACTGTTGAACAGGTTGTCGCATTAAACCTGTTTTATCAGAATCTGAATGCCTGGCTTGACGATGTGCGGGTTTCATCGGCTGTATAGCTCTCGTTTTAGATTTTTTTGGCTGACCCGGGGACTATCTCACGAAATTTTATAATGTTGATTATTCATACACACATTGAAACTCAGTTTTGAGAATGCCACATATTTCAAAGGTCCGCCATCCATCAAACCCTCAACTTCTATCTCCTGCCATCCTGGATTAAGCTTTATCTTGGATTGCCACTGGATAGAAATTGCTTATTGCTCCGATTTATCCTTTAAATGAAGTGAAAATACAAGGATCAGGTGAGATCCTCATGAGTGGTTTTATGCATGCTGTTCCATAGTCTACTTCCATCACACTGCAAAAACGGCAAACTTAAATTTGTCTCTGTCCGATTCCCTCATGTTATGATCAAGGTTGCCATAAATGGATACGGGACCATCGGCAAACGTGTAGCCGATGCTGTCGCCGCTCAACCGGATATGAAGGTTGTTGGAGTGTCCAAGACCAGGCCGAGCCATGAGGCATTCGTGGCAAAAAAACGCGGCTACCCGCTTTATATTGCAAATATGGCAAAAAAGGGTGCATTCGACGAAGCAGGTATCGCGGTCGCCGGAAACGTAGAGGATATGCTAAAAGCGGCTGATATTGTCATAGATGCCACGCCCGGGGGTATAGGGGAGAAAAATAAACCACTATACGAAAAAATCGGTATAAAAGCAATCTGGCAGGGTGGAGAAGATCATGAAGTAGCCGGATTTTCCTTCAATTCGGATTGCAACTACAAAGAGGCCGTGAATTTACAGTTTGTTCGTGTTGTCTCCTGCAATACCACTGGTCTATGCCGCATTATCCATGCAATGGATAGTGAATTCGGGGTTGAAAAGGTAAGGGCGGTAATGGTACGCAGGGGTGGCGATCCCGGTGATATCAAGAGGGGGCCCATCGATGCCGTCGTGTTAAACCCGGTTACTATTCCCAGTCACCATGGACCGGATGTCCAGACCGTACTTCCCGCGATTAACATCGTGACCATGGCAATGATTGTCCCTGTCACCATGATGCACATGCATGCGGTGCAGATGGATCTCAAATCAGAGGGATCCAGGGAGCGCGTGCTGGAAATCATAGAGAAGCATCCCAGGATGGGGCTTGTAAGGAAGTCTACCGGTATTACAAGTACAGCAGAGCTCAAAGAATATGCAATGGACCTCGGCCGCGACAGGTCGGATCTCTGGGAGAATGGTATCTTCGAGGAATCAGTCTCCATCCTCGGAAAGGAACTCTACCTGTTCCAGGCAATTCATCAGGAAGCCGATGTTGTGGTGGAGAATGTCGATGCCATCAGGGCTATGACCGGGACTGTGACCGACGCTGCCAAATCTGTTGAAATGACCAATAAGGCGCTTGGATTTACCCCCATCTAGATAAGCATTAACTCTCCATATCACCCATTATTTTCAATGGACTCCTACTCACTGGCGACGAGAAACACAGTAGAAGTTATCACGGATAATGAGCTGAAAACCCTACTCGGGAAAGACACAAAACGTGTTTATGCCGGCTACGAGCCCAGTGGGGAGATTCATCTGGGTCACCTGGTAACCATCAATAAACTCATTGATCTAAAAGAGGCGGGCTTTGAAGTAGTTGTCCTCCTCGCGGATCTGCATGCATTCCTGAACAGGAAAGGGACGATGGAAGAGGTGGCGCAACTTGCCGATTATAACCGCCGTTGTTTCGAGGGGCTCGGCCTCCGCAATGTCGAATATGTACTCGGCTCATCACTCCAGCTCGATCCGGAATATCAGTTGATGGTACTCCGCCTTTCCCAGCAGATAACCCTGAACCGGGCCAGAAGAAGCATGGACGAAGTTGGCAGACAGATGGAGACCCCGACTGTTTCCCAGATGATTTATCCCATAATGCAGATGGTGGATATTGCCAGGCTAAGGGTCGATGCCGCTGTGGGAGGAATAGATCAGCGTAAAATCCACATGCTCGCAAGAGAGTATCTTTCAAATATTGGCTACCCCTCGCCCGTGTGTATCCATACTCCCATACTGAACGGAATTGATGGGAAAAAGATGTCCTCTTCCAGTGGAAATTTCATCTCTGTAGCTGATTCAATAGAAGTTATCGAAAAAAAATGCAAGAAAGCTTTCTGCCCTCCGGAGTGTGAGGAGAATCCTGTACTCCAGATACTCCAGTATCATGTATTTCCACGGGCTGGTAAAGTAATTGTTCGGCGGCCGGAAAAGTTCGGCGGCGATCGGGAGTTTCACAATTACAGGGATCTTGAGGAGGCGTACAGGAAAGGCGATATCCATCCCCTTGACCTGAAAAAGACCGCAAGTTCGTATCTATCCGAAATCCTGGCATGCGTCAGGGATTATATACAGTAAAATGGTGAATGTATCTTGAGCCTGGATAATATTGAGAGTAAATTTGATCGTGAAATTGAGAAGATGGGTGTCCGGATAAAGGATGTGAACACGCTAAAAGTGAGGCAGGATGTATTCGATGAAATCACTTTCCTCGCCCTTTACCGGCTGGTCCATAAGAAGTGGATAACCGCCATCGGTGGATCCATCAGCACCGGGAAAGAAGCCAATGTCTTTTTTGGTGAGCGGAATGACCAGGATCTGGCTATCAAGATTTACAGAATCAGGACGGCTAATTTCAATGCCATGAGTGAATACATCATTGGGGACAGGCGGTTTTCTGGAATAAAACGCACGAGGAAGGATATTGTCTTTACCTGGACCAGGAAAGAATACGCAAACCTCAAACGGGCTCATGAAGCAGGACTGCCGGTGCCTGAGCCTCTTATCTGGGACAGGAATATCCTGATAATGGAATTTATCGGGGAGGGGGAGAGGGCATATCCACATATAAGAAATGTCGAACTTGTCGATCCGGCCGCTGTATACCAGGAACTCGTTTCATTTATGACCATTCTATATCAGAAGGCAGAACTGGTTCACGCAGATCTCAGTGAATTTAATATCCTATACGGTGATCGCCTTTACGTGATAGATATGGGCCAGGCGGTGACCCCGGATCATCCCCGGGCACTTCAGTTTCTCTTCCGCGATATTTCCAATATTAATCGTTTTTTCAGAAGTTTATGCGATGTGAGGGATGAACGGGAATTACTATCGGAAATTTCCGGGATTCAGCTTGGCGGTATTGAAGAAGACACTATTGGAGGGAAAAAAACATGATGCAAGAGTTTAAGGTTTCCGGAAACAGAGTGGGCGTCCTTATCGGGAAAGGGGGGCTTGTAAAGAAAGAACTTGAAGAGAAGACCGGAACTTCGATTGTCATTGACAGCCAGGAGGGTATGGTCCGGATTGAAGGCGAAGACGCAATCCCTTTTCTGAGGGCTGTGGAAGTCACGCAGGCAATAAACAGGGGATTTTCACCCGAGAAGGCATTTTTACTCCTCGAAGATGAAGATCTTCTTCTTGATGTGATTAATCTTACAGGATATACAGAGAGCCAGAGGCAATTGGACAGACTTCGGGGACGTATCATAGGGAAGGACGGCCGGTCACGGGAACAAATTGAACATATGACCGGAACCAATATCTCAATTCTTGGGAAAACTGTGGCTATTATTGGATTACCTGAACAGCTGAAAGTGGCGAGAAATGCAATTGATATGCTGATCCAGGGCATTCCGCATGAAGCTGTGTTTGCATTTCTGGAGCGGAAAAAGAGGGAAGCCAAACAAAATATGATAGACTATTATTACTAAAAGCCGCAATTTAGGGCGATAGAGTGGGAAATTACCCGGAAATGGATGATTTCCACTGGAGATAAATATCCAACCGATAAGCTCTATTCTTTAAATGAAAGGATCTATCTGTTATATCAACTGGAATTAAAGGGGTTTGAATGAAGGTTTCGGAACTGCCAATATCAAAGGTTCTGCAAGATTATTATTCGGGATCAGGCATTCGGGAGCTATACCCGCCCCAAGTGGAATGCGTTGAGAAGGGGATGTTCGATGGAAAAAATCTTCTTGTTGCCATTCCCACCGCCAGTGGTAAGACCCTCATTGCCGAGATGGCTATGCACCATCACATACAGAGCAGGGGAAAATGCCTTTATATTGTTCCATTAAAAGCCCTGGCAAATGAGAAGTATGCGGATTTTTCCGGAAAAGGGGTGAAAGTTGGAATTTCTACTGGAGATTTTGACCGTCGTGACGAGTACCTGGGTAGAAATGATATAATTGTGGCTACTAGTGAAAAAGTTGATTCACTTCTGCGGAATAATGCTCCCTGGCTTCCACATATCACTCTCCTTGTCGTAGACGAGGTTCATCTCATCGATTCACCTGACAGGGGTCCTACCCTGGAGATGGTCATCACAAAAATGCGTTCCAGAAATCCGGGTATGCAGATTATTGCATTGAGTGCTACCATTGGAAACCCCGGGGCCCTTTCCAGGTGGCTTGATGCTCAACTTGTAACAAGTACATGGCGTCCCGTAGATCTCAAGCAGGGTGTATTCTATGACAGTACCATCCATTTTCATGAGGATCTAAGGCCTGTGAAGTCTGTTTCCCGATATGAAGATCTCAACCTGCTCATCGATACGGTGGAAGAAGGTGGGCAATGCCTTGTATTTGTGGCATCAAGGAAGAATGCGGAGGCCTATGCGAAACGGGCGGCCAAAGCGCTTCATAAAGAAGATTCACACCTTGATGAATATGCCAGGCAGCTTGAGAAACTGGCAGAGACCGATATGGATCGCATTCTCTCGGCATGTGTTGGAGAGGGAGCGGCATTCCATCACGCGGGCCTGCGAAGAGCTCAGAGGGAGATTGTAGAGGAGGGGTTCAGAAAGGGTCATATTCGATGTATTTCATCCACTCCCACACTTGCCGCCGGCTTGAACCTTCCTGCCCGCAGGGTCATCATAAGAGATTACCGGCGTTATTCAAGCGGGCAGGGAATGGTTCCCATTCCTGTCCGTGAATATCATCAGATGGCAGGGAGGGCAGGACGCCCCCATCTTGATCCCTATGGGGAGTCGGTCCTTATTGCAAAAGATGAGCAGGAAGTTGAGGCACTTTACGAATTTTATATTGATGCTACTGCAGAGGATGTGAATTCCCATATTGCCTCAGAGTCAGCGATTACAACACACGTCCTCTCACTTATTGCCTCAGGATTTGTCAATTCCCGCAAGGAACTTTCCGAGTTTCTGCTAAAGACATTTTATAGCCATCAGAGAAAATCAAGCCGTCTCTTTGACGGCATTGTAAGCAGGGTGCTGGATTTTCTGATATCCTCGGAGATGGTGGTTGAGAACGGTGATATCCTCTCAGCAACCGAATTTGGCGTTATTGTCTCACAACTTTATATAGATCCAAGAAGTGCAGATACCATAGTAACCACACTTTGCTCGGTTAAGGAATATTCTGATATTGGTCTTTTACAGTTGATTTGTTGTACACCGGACATGTTCAGACTCTATGTGGCAAACCGCGATATTCACTACCTGGACAATTTTATCTGCGAGCATGATGCGGATCTGTGGATGGACTTAACCTTTGGAGAGGATGAAGATTATTATCGGGCATTAAAGACCGCGATGCTACTCCTCGACTGGTCAATGGAAGTCCCTGGATCTCTCATTTGTGAACGATATTCAGTCGGTCCAGGAGATATCTATACAATGGTGGAAGGTTCGAACTGGCTTCTCCATGCAACCAGTCGGCTGGCAGCGATGTTTGTGCCCCGATTTTCCAGATCCATACGTGAATACGAGATCTGCATGAGAAATGGCATAAAAAGAGAGCTGTTGCCCCTCGTCAGACTGCGAAATATCGGGAGAGTCCGGGCCAGGCGTTTGTTTAATAATGGTCTGCCGACAGCACAGGCCGTATTTGATGCCGGCGAAGACAGGATAGCTGCCATTCTCGGACGGGGTATTGCCGCCCAGATCTTCAGACAGGCAAACGGAAAATTAAATGATGAATCGCCTGACGCAGACAGCCCCAGGCAGCCCACGTTATTTCATTTTCAGGAGGGATCATGAATATTGATGATTGCGGAATAAAGCAAGTCACCATGACGATAGATAATATCGGATTGTTTCTGGAAAAAATCAGGACTATCGGAAAGGAAAGTCATACCCACGTCATCATATTCAATGCTGAACTCATGGCCGGAATGGCACATGTAACCGCGGCTCTTTTCCATGCCATCAGGGCTGATAGCGAGGGGCGGAGAATATCAAGAAGTCTGGAAATGGAATCTCTCCTTTACGCCTCAGGATCACGGCAATGTGTTGATGGAATGCTATTTGGCGTTCATAAAGAACGTAATTTTGCATATTTGTGCCTCTGCCCATGGAGGGATGGGGCATGGGATACGCTTTCAAAGATTATGTCTCCATGTGAGGGGGAGTGGGATACAATATCCGGAAAAAAGGCAATTTTACTAATGAAATTATTTGGTATTAGCAGGGAAGAATTGGATGTGTCAGGCCGCCAAAAGATTAAAGATCTCGTCCTGGAACGTGTAGCACTCCTTGATGTGTCCCGGTAAATTGTGTTATTATCTGTTGGCATGTGAAAGGATATGTCGTATCTCCGGAATTATAAACGTCTTCATTGCAAGTGATACTGCTCCAGTGGAACCAGGTATGCAGAATATTGCTTTTCTTCCTGATATACCGGCAATAGCCCGGGATAACATTGCCGATGTACCTATTTCTTCATAGCTTTTTATACGGAATAATTCTCCAAATCCATCTATTTTCTTTTCAAGAATGGGACTGATGGCTTCAATAGTACAATCATCATGGGTAAGGCCAGTTCCGCCGTTTACTACCACAAAATTGCATTCCTGTAATGCTTGAATCAATTCAGCCCGTATTGCTCCAATGTTATCAGTTACGATTCCATAATACCCGAGAGGGATGTTATTTTGTATAAAATACTCTTTTATCGCCTTTCCGCTGGTATCAGTCTGGCTATCCCTGGAACTGGAAACAGTAATAACACCCCCCACAAGTTGAATCGGTTGTTCATGTTCTGGTTTCATTATGTGAAGTTTGTATATTCGTATTATTTATTATGAACTGCTGCGCGTCATACGTATGCATTTATCCGGATGCAATTTATGTATTTGATTATTAAACCCCTTTATTTCCATTGGAAATTTTTTGTTATTTTCCTTGATTTAGATATTGTTTGGATATCCTTTTCGTAGCTTTCTATAGAATACTATTGATTTAATAAAATATTGAACACCTGAAAGGTGATGATGATTCAGCAAAATATCTGGCTTCCTACCCCTTTATTTCCATTGGAAATTCTTGGATATACCTCGTGAAACTTTTCCAAGTAACCAAAATTATATAGGGTTCTATATTTTTTTAATGTTTTTTTTACTATATAAAAAAATATTTTTTCTTATTTTGCAATATTACCCCTTCATTTCCTATGGAAACTGATCGTTTTCCTTTCCTTTAACTCATTTAATTGTTGTTGTGTCTATAGAGATATATAGTGATATAAAATATCCAACAATTATTTTATTTTTGAATTTATTCATATAATCAGAATATACCTTATTATTTCAATTTGAAATGAGAAGTTAATTCTAAAAAATCTATTAAATACGTGATTAATTCTCTATAAAATTTCTGATTTATATAATAATAGTTATAATT
Organism: Methanoregulaceae archaeon; assembly: GCA_035528475.1. Lineage (GTDB taxonomy): Archaea > Halobacteriota > Methanomicrobia > Methanomicrobiales > Methanospirillaceae > SD8. The sequence goes on from DATKYO010000029.1 coordinate 34,983, forward strand.
CATATAATGATATATTTATTTTCAATACCTGTACAAAAATTAATTTCAAATAACTT
>DATKYO010000030.1:0-4029 GCA_035528475.1 Methanoregulaceae archaeon
CCGGCTGTCACGTACCTGAATGAATATTATAACAAGGGAGATTCCTGGTTCATACATGAACTTACAAAGGCATTCAGCTCACCACTTACCGGTTTTTCACGGATTCTTGAAAGTGGAAGAGTGATCGGCTTTACCATCTCCCGGTATATATATCCGTTCTATCCTGCGTTCTGTATCAATGATGTTGACAGGGCTATTCAGGCGGTAGTGAGCCAGGGTGCGATAGGCATTTCTTTCTTAAAAATGACACTCGGCGAGTTGAAAGTAAGAGAGACCCCTGCAGCCTCTCAACCGGAGGAAAAAGTATAGGGTGAAAATTCCCTGGTCGCCATCTGTGATTTTTCTTAATATCTGAAGGTCTCCTTCTCATGTACGGCAGATATGATTCTCTCTATTACCTCTTTTGGGACCTCTATATCACCTTTCTTTCCATTCACTGCTATCCAGTGATTGAGAGAAAGGGCAATAGTAAGCAATTTTAAATGATCATCTGAATAACCGGCAATCCAGCCTGCCACAGATTCTTTATTATTGATTTTCACTTCATGATTTACTTCAATCATCTGTAAATGGCTCAGAACTTCTTCCTGCATGTGAATAATCCTCCCGCTTGACAGTGACAACTCATAGAACGGCTTATTTGGACTTACATGAGTTAATCTTATCCCGGTAAATGCCAGAGAGATCTACATGGAGGAGAAAGACTGGCTTGGCAAGGCGCACCGGGCAATGAGCCTTGGGAAGCATGAAGACGCCCTGGCTGCATATGAGGGGGCCCTCTCAATAAATCCTGGGAATGTGAAATCCTGGGAACTTAAAGGAGACATATTCTACGAGCTGGGCCGGCATGCAGAGGCTATTGAAAGCTATGACCGGGCGCTGGAAATCGAACCGGAAAACCTCCTGATACTCTATAAAAAGGGGTATACATATCGTAAAAATAAGTTATTTGAAGAAGCTATTCAGACATTTGACCAGGCACTTGCTATCGATCCCAATTTCAGCTATGCCGTGAATGACAGGGGGTTTGCCCTGAACGAACTGGGAAGGCATGAAGAGGCAATTAAAAGTTTTAACCATTCCCTGGCGATGAACCCCAGAAACATCCGCGTACTGGCTAATAAAGGGATCGCTCTCCGGGAACTGGGAAGATATGAGGAAGCCCTGGATTGTTTTGAGAAAGCACTCGAATACAATGCCATGAATGCATTCGTATATTACAATAAATCCATAACACTGCGCATGATGGGGCGGATGAAAGAAGCGGATGAGTGCCTCAAACGTATAAATTATCCCTTGAAATAAAACAGCCCGGATTCCGATTTATAAAAATTTCCACTCTTTTTATTGAACTCAAATTTCAGTGTGATTCATTTTTATGCCAATATTTTCCTGGAGAAAACCAGGGTATGGAGTGGAGATCGAATAAACAGAAGAGCCTTATTTGTGCCCCTTCAATACATATGCGAGGAATGTGCCAATGAATAAGTATATCTGGTGTATACCGGTTCTGGCAGTGATGCTGGTGTGTTGCGGCTGCGTTCAGGATCAGGGAGATTACGCAGATCCTGCACTTTACAACCAATCTTTACAATCTGTTCGTGAATTTATGGAAAATGATTCATATGAACCGGATGCACCCTCATTTACTGTCTATGAAGGCATCTCCATCCTTCGCGGATCATATGAAGAATATGCTGTTGATCCGAGTTCAGGAAAAGTAATTTCTGCCAGTTATGAAGGGACAGAGGGAATTTTCCGCGCAAAGCAGGGTCCTCATTATGACAGGGCAATGGAGGCTGTACAGCAATTCCTGCAAAATCCCGATTTCGAGATAAATGCCAGCAGTTTCCGCTATGAAGACGACCGGTATGAGATATCAGGAACAAACATTACATTCCGGGTTAATGCGACTTCAGGAGCTGTAGTGAGGGCTATGATAACCGGTCCCGAAGCAGGAGCGATCATGGAGAACAGCACAGGATATAAGAATGTTGTTGCGTCTTCTGACATGAACGGGACTGCGTGAGAATTATCGGAGGATAACCCGTAAAATCCTTTAAAAACCCGGGAAATAGTCTTTTTATTCATATGAAATTCATACCGGGGGAATAAGAGGAAATTTGACTATTCATCTTTTCTAGTATTTCCATTGGAACACTTTTTCTGATCTCTCATAATCGCGGCGAGAAGATTTCCCGTCCCTTTATCTCCCACTGTCTTCTGGCTTCCATGCATCATATCCACATGGTCGATTCCCAGACATGCAGCAAGAGGGCGTTCCATCATACCTCCGATAAGGAGATCGATCTCTAATTCCCTCAGTTTCTCAAGTATTTCTTCCTGCTCAGGATGGATGAGTATCAGGCATTCATCGCCGCATATTTCACTGATTTTATCGCTTGCACAGGTATCGAAATCGAGTACTATCATCCGGGGCATGATCCCTAATTCTTTAAGGAACCTTGTCATGGCAACGGCCCTTGTGGGACCACTCACAACTGCTATGTTGCGGCGGATCCTGCCTTTATAGTTATCAATTTTAATATGGGGGGATTTTTTAGGTAGGTCCGGCATATCCAGGCTTTTTAATATAAGGGACAGGAAATTATCTGTTGAGTCAGGACCGATAGGAATTTCCGCGATCAGATACGGTGTTCCAAATTTTTGTTCCAGTGCTTCTGCCGCCGCCTTGCCGGATGTTTCACAGATCACCACGTTTAGTTCGGCCCTTCCAAGCCTCTCTAGATCTCCAAGAGACGCATTTGCAGTAAGTACAGTATTTACATGCACCCCTGCTTCCTCCAGTATTGATGTAATCTCCCTTAAATCCGGTCCGGCCCTGAGCATACCGATGAGATTCACCGTACACGGTTCGACATGAATCCCGGGAATGGATAAATCCATGGCCAATCGTCGCAGGGTTTCGCCATAACCGGAAGTATGATCCCCTTCAAACCCCCCCGTTTCAATTCCTATCACCCTGGCCCTTGCCGAGGACGCGCGTAACGCTCCTTCCACGTCTTCACCAATTATACTTGTTGCACAGCATGAAAATACAAGAATGAGGTCTGGAGAAAGTTCACGGTCCAGTTGTGAGATAGCGTCAACCAGTTTCTCCTCTGCACCAAAAACTACGTCATGTTCCTCGAGGCATGTGGAGTATATCTTCGAAGGACGGTCCCCCCTCATTCCAAGTATGTAGTTGATATGGTATACACATCCTTTCGGACCGTGAACGAGCACCACTGTATTTTTCAATGTACTGACCGCTTTCATTGCTCCGAAAAGCCTGCAGGTGGTCCTGGGAATTCTCACCGCGTTACCCGGCATTATTCATAATTCTCCCAGTGTACATATTTCATAAAAATAAAATACCTGTCCATCCTGGATAATCCATCGTAATTGATCAGGTTGTGCATGGCATACTGTCTGATTATCATTCTTCTTATGTTTCATGGGGATTTTCCCTCTGATGTGGACCCCCGGGTCCTGGAATTTTCGATATAGTCTGAGAATATTTAGATAAGGCCACCTGCACTCTGTACCAGGACTGCAATGGCGGTGAAAATCAGGACAAGTCCCACTACTGATCTGAGCAACTTAGGATTTGCCCCGGGCGCGATCCTGGCCCCCACCTGGGCCCCGATAATTGCCCCGGCAGAATAGACTGCCATATATGGAATTGATATATTACCCAGTTTCGAGTGGGCCAGGCTCGCAGAGATAGAAGTGAAGATTATTACGAACGTCGAGGTGGCGATGGCAAAATGTATAGGCATACCTCCGAGAACAAGAGCCGGGACATTCACAATCCCTCCACCAATCCCCGTCAGGCCGCTCATAAAGCCCGCGACTGCCCCCCAGGTCAGGGTGTGGAGATAATAGAGGCGGTTCTTTGCATTGATCGAGAATACATCCATGGATTCCTCGTCATAATACGGACCATACGAGAGGGGTGCCATGAGGGGAAGGGAGGGTACCAGCATCTTTATGCCGACAACAAGCAGTACCAATAAAAAAATAAGG
>DATKYO010000031.1:0-23022 GCA_035528475.1 Methanoregulaceae archaeon
ACGTTTTCCGTCTCGGGTTTTGAAAACCGCATCGATAATCCCCACATTTTCACCAGATATAACCCTCTGGAATGTGTCCATGCAGTGGGCAAGGCTCTCGTCGTGGATAATATCAAAAATGCCGAGATTCGGGATATCGTCCTCCTTATAGCCAAGTGTTTCCATCCATTTTTTATTGACATACAGAAAATGTCCATCGGGTGCTACGCTCTGGATAAGGTCGTTTGCATTCTGGAGGTCATGATATCGCTGCTCCTGTTGGAGAAGAGTTTTTTCTAATTGTTTCTGTACAACAGACCGTTTGACTACATGCATGAGTTCTACAAACTGAGTCTCTAAATCACGCCCCTTCTGGAGGTAAAAATCAGCTCCGTTATTCAGGGCTTCGATTGCCACTTGTTCCCGCCCCCTCCCTGTAAAAATGATGGACGGGATGTCCCCATGTTTTTCCCTTACCGATTTGAGGAAACCAATGCCATCCATTCCTGGGATCTGGTAATCTGATACTATGGCATCGTAATGGCGTGAATCAAGTGCATTTAGCGCATCTTGAACGGATGACCTGATTTCAACGGAAAATTCTCCTGAATCTTCCATATGGCTCTTGACCAGATCAAGGATATCCAGTTCATCATCCACATACAGCACTGTAATCATAAAATTCCTCCCAGAACTACACAGTGTATAAAAATGGACTATTGTTGAGATATTATATTAATTATTTTCTATACTCCCCAGTTATTTTCCCGGGCTCAAAAATATTTTTATTCTTGTTATTCCTTGTTATTTAAATCCGGATCGACTAAAAAAATATGTTCCTGATATCCAGGCCCTGCACATAATCACCAGGTCATCGCCCTCTCCCTCCCTTTAGCCCACCCCTAAACTTTTTATAATACAGTTTTTATAATACGGCATAGTTTCCGGATGTGAATGGATACCATAAAGAAAATGAATGACCATGCATGCAATTTCCGGGAGGGCGTAAGGGTTCTTACGGCTCAATATGCGGTAAGCCGGAATCCGTCGTTCCTTTCGCATGATAATAAAAAAATCTCCACGCCATTCAGATTGGAGAAGAGAGGAAAAGAATGATTCAATGTAAATCATGCGGGAAAAAACCGGCTGCGATGACCATCGGATTATGTGCGGATTGTATCCGTTCTAAAGACGATACTGAGTATTTAAAAGAAATCCATGCCAGGACGAGGAAGGAATTCGGGCTTTTAAGTTCCCCGCCCGAAAACCCGGCGGGAGTGAGATGCCGGCTCTGTGCAAATGAGTGTTCACTTGGTGAGGGGGAATCAGGATTCTGCGGATTGATCAAGGGCCTGGAAGGAAGAGCTGAACCGCAATGTTCCCGCAAAAGTGCACTGGCCTACATGTACCTTGATCCGCTTCCCACCAACTGCTGCGCCGCATGGTTCTGCCCGGGCTCCGACCTGCGGGGTTATAACCTTGCAGTCTTTTTCTATGGCTGCAACTTCGACTGCCTGTTCTGCCAGAATGCTTCGCATAAAGGAGTCCGCACCGCTCCTGCAATTACCGAAGACGAACTCATCGCACAGGCACTCGATCCAAGGGTCAGGTGCGTCTGCTTCTTTGGCGGCTCTCCGGAACCCCAGCTGCCATTTGCCGTCCGGGTCTCGAAGCGGATAAGAGATGAAAGCGGTAGGAAAAAACCAGTCTGCTGGGAATGGAACGGGGCAGGTAATACGCGGCTGGCGGAGCGGGCGGCAACGCTTTCAATGGAGATGGGAGGAACGATAAAATTTGATCTCAAGGCATCCCACCCAAACCTCCACCTGGCACTCTGCGGGACCGGGAATAAGCGGACACTTCATAACTTTGAAAGAATTGCAGAAAAAACGCAGGGGACCGATACACTCACTGCCACCACCCTTCTTGTCCCACATTATATCGAAGCAGAAGAAGTGGAAAAGATTGCTGGATTCATCGGTGGAATCGACTCTGACATCCCTTACTCGCTCCTTGCATTTCACCCGGCACACCTCCTCGCCGACCTGCCGTTCACTTCGCATTCGCTTGCGGAGTCCTGTGTTACGGCGGCACGAATGCACCTGAACAGGGTACATGTAGGCAATATGCACCTTCTGAAGTGAGAAACCTGAACTCGCTGTGAAGGTCGCACTCCCGGGATCATGACCGGCTCATTTCACCTCATCGGTGGTTCAGACTGATCCCCACGATCCGGCGATGAAATTTGAAATATTGTCGGTTCCTTAGTTATTGTCGGTTCCTTAATGAATAGCAATCAAACCCGTAACCTTGTTGTTCCGCCGGGAAAACTCATTATATTCTCTTCGAATCCGATTTCTGTGATACATTCATCGCTTTTCATCACGATTCCGTTCAGGTACCCGATCGTGGTCATGCATCTTTTGAAATACGTGTGAATTACAGGAAACAGGGTAATATCATGGGCAACGACAAGAAGGATGTCTCCCTTTTTGACATACGGGCATTCCAACAACAATTCCATAAGCCTTTCCGAATACTCCTCGGGATTCCATAAAATACCGGTATCAATCTTCCTTCCGAGCCAGTTCCGGATAAGCCCGTGCCAGCCAAAGTATTCTCTTTGTTCCCTGAATTTTTCGAGATCGACAATAGGATCGATGATTTCCGGGTCAGACCTGATCGTAATATCGGCAAAGTCGCATGAGGATAGCCCTTCCTGCAGGGCCGTGGCTGTCATAAGGCACCTCTTTGCAGGTGTGTGCAGCAGGTGGATCCGCCCATCAGGGATAACATCGCATAAAGCCTCCCCGAATTGCCGTGCCATCGTAATTCCTTCCGGGGTAAGTTCCACCTCCGGTCGCATTTCATAAGGAATTTTTTGTAAAGACGGCCTATGCGAATGCCTGATCAGGATAATGGTCCGGTCCCTCTCCGACATGTGCCTGAGAAGAGAGAAAACCGGTCCATCACCCGTCATAGTATCCCACCTATACATGCAGATTTTCGAAAAAACCTGTTTTTCCGGTTCACCATATCTCTCTTCATATGTTCTGAATAATATCGTGTGTATTCAGGGCTTATTGGTATCGGAATAAGAGACCAGCGATGAACAATCTCCTGAAGCACTGACAGGAAATGCTGCTTAGGGTTTACTAAAAAAATAAAAGGGCTCGCAATTAACGAGTCTATAGATAATCGAACCCGAACCGAACCGGAAGATTACCCATGACTGAAGATCAGGGCTGTATACAATGCGGCCGATGCTGCGAACGGTGGGGATGGAACCTGCAGGGGATTCCCGAAGACCTCCATCCCTGGATAACCCAAAATCGTCAGGACATCCTGCAGCACGTATCAATTCGTCTGAAGAACCGGAAGCGTATCAAAGGCAGTGAAATTTCAGTTGATGACTTCGCGTTTATCGCCCGCATACGTTACTGGATAAAACCCAATGGCCGTCCACCCAGATACTGCCCGTTCTTCGAGAGGAGAGAGGACGGGCTGGCATATTGTAAAATCCACGATGTAAAACCTAAAATATGCAGGGATTTTACTCCATGGGACCAGAAAACCATAGAATTTGATTTCGTGAAATGTCCCGGATGCCGGGAAAAAACACCGTGATTTGAGAAAAGTACCATCATCTTCACTTTTCTTCTCATCCCCAGTGATAACTGAAGAAAAATAGTAATCCTGAAAAAACCATTCATTTCTCCATGCGTTTCAGGAACTGGAATCCTCAGGTATATCTGCTATGAATTTTTCTCACGAATTCCGAGGCATATGGGGCAAGGATATATTTCTGGAATATCCAACGATTCACAAATCTCATAATAGCCGTGTACACATTTTTATTTGTCAGGGAAGGCTTATTAGAATAAATCGTGCCAGATTTTGAAGCCAGATGGGCGAAGCAGAAACGAGATAAAAAGATTGCGGGAGATAGGCTGGACGCATTTGATACAATTCACAGGGAAGAGTGAATACGCCGGACAGACATATTCAAGAACTATTTATGTTCCGCGACAAATCTCTCTGAACCTGCAATGAAAAATAACCACCATATCGACCTGAAAGAAATCGCCTGGGATGCAATGGAAAAGTACGGCTTCGAACCCCGGTTCTCCAGGACCGTACTCCGCGAAGTCGACGCTATTGAGAATGGATCCGTACCCGACAAAGGGGATGATGGAAAAGACCTGCGAACTCTCCCATGGTCGTCCATCGACAACTTCGACTCTATGGACCTTGACCAGCTGGAATACTGCGAAACCGCCCCCGGAGGAGAGATACGGGTAATGGTGGCCATCGCTGACGTGGATTTCTTTGTCCGGAAAGACTCGCATACCGACCGGCATGCAGCCCATAATGGCACATCGATCTACCTGGGCATCGTTACCTTCCCCATGCTGCCGGATCATCTATCGAAGGGCATTTCATCGCTCCTGCCCGGAAAGGACAGAAAAGCGGTGGTCATCGAATACACGGTCCTTTCGGATGGGAGTATCCGGCATGGAGATATATACCGGGCACTTGTCCGCAATAAGGCTAAATTGGTCTACGAAGAAGTTGGAGACTGGCTGGAGGGGACAGGTCAGGTCCCCGGTAGGGTCACGGAAATCCCCGGGCTGGAAGAACAGATACGCCTGCAGTTTGAGGCTGCACGACGTTTGAGAAAACACCGCATGGAACAGGGGGCCCTTGACCTGGACACGCTTGAAGCAGAGGCTGTCGTGGAGGACGGGCGGGTCAGGGATCTTGTCATCCAAAGGCAGAACGCGGCCAGGCAGCTGATTGAGGAATTTATGGTCGCTGCCAACGGGACCATGGTCAATACATTGGAAAACGCGGGGATTCCCATGATCCAGAGGATCGTACGGGTTCCCAGGCACTGGGATAGGATCGTCGAGAAAGCAGCGACCTTTGGGGCGACCCTGCCAGCCGAACCGAATTCAAAAGCACTGGCAAAGTTCCTTGAACGTCAGAAAGAAGCGGATCCCGAACGTTTTCCGGACCTTTCCCTGACGATCGTGAAACTCATGGGGCCTGGGGAATACGTTGCGTTCATACCGGGACATGTGCCGATCGGCCACTTTGCCCTCGCGGTTATCGATTATACACACTCTACCGCACCGAACCGGCGGTACGTGGATGTTATCAACCAGAGGCTTTTAAAATCGGTTATCGACAGGACTCCCGTTCCCTACTCCGGAAGGGAACTTGCTGACCTCTCCGCCTGGCTGACCGGACGCGAGAAGGCCTCCCAGAAGGCAGAACGTTTCATGAGAAAAGCCGCTGCTGCCGTGCTTTTGAGGGATAAGATTGGAGAAACATTCGATGCACTGGTCACGGGCGCATCGGAGAAGGGGACCTATGTCAGGCTTATTTCCCCGCCGGCTGAAGGAAGGGTCATGCGGGGTGAACACGGCCTTTCAGTCGGGCTGAAAGTCATTGTCCGCCTGATTAAAACCGACCCGTACAACGGCTTTATAGACTTTGAATGCATCGGGAGAGAATAAAACAGGAATAGGACCGTATTTTGTATGTATCGCAGGTCTTTTTCGAATAATGATTTTTTTTAGCATCCCAAAACCGCACCGTAACCTCCATCACTTCCGGAAAGGATATATTCCCTCATGGAGAACAAGCCGCAAGTGGAAATAGCAACCTTTGCAGCAGGCTGTTTCTGGGGTGTTGAGGCTGAATTCCGGAGGGTAAAGGGCGTCACATCAACAACCGTCGGGTATACAGGGGGAACGACTCCGGAACCGACGTATGAGCAGGTAAGTTCCGGCCGCACCGGTCATGCAGAGGCAGTGCAGGTAGAATTCAATCCCGCGGTTGTCAGCTATGACCAGCTGCTGGAGATATTCTGGAACATCCACGACCCCACCCAGCTGAACCGCCAGGGACCGGATATCGGAACAAATTACCGTTCAGCGATCTTCTATCATTCAGAGGAACAGAAGGCAAAAGCCGAAGCATCCCGGGACAGGCTTAAACAGACAGGGAAATTCCGGGACAGGCCAATCGTCACCGAGGTCGTTCCCGCATCAAAGTTCTGGAGGGCAGAGGAGTACCACCAGCAGTACTTTGAAAAATCAGGGCAGGGCTATTGCGCAATACCAAAATACTGGGAATAATACTGGCAATTCATTTTGGATAACCTGAAGAACAGACTCGAACAGCTTGGAATAAAAAAGACAAAATGGGGATTTGCGTAATTGAGGATCTACTGACAACGGTATCCAGGTTCCAAAAAGTAACTCTTTTATTCTCTTCACGGGGATGCTTTCGTGAATGAAAGTCCTGAATTTGATCTTTGTTACACTTTTTATGATCGTATGCACACTGGCTTCCGGCTGCATACAGACTCCCCAACAAAATCGAGGAGAAATAATTCCTCCTGTACCCGACGATTCCACACACCCGGCCCCGGACATACCAGGGGAAGAGGAGAAAATCACAACGAGTGACCTTATCGGATTTGTCAGCCCGGCAGTGGCGTATGCCAGGGAAATGGGAAAAGAAAAAGCGATTGCTGCGTTCAATGACCCGAACGGGCAGTTCGTCCAGGGTGACCTGTATATCTTCGCATATGATTATAACGGATTCGTCCTCGCTGAACCTTTCCATCCGGAAATTGTCGGAACAGATGCCCGGAATTTCACAGACAGGTATGGAGTCCCCGTCACCAGAAATATGGCAGAAACCGCACGCTTTGGAATTGGGTATGTGAGTTGCGATAATCCAAACCCGAAACAGGACAATGCACTCGAACCGACACTATCGGTTGTCGCAGATATAGACGGTACGTATTATATCGGAGCCGGCATGTACTCCAGCAACGGAAAAGTCTATCCTTCCGTTGTTATCGCCCCGGCCATAAAAAAATCAACCACTGATGACCTCATCGCATTTGTGAAAAGTGCCGTCAAATACGCCCAAATAAACGGGAAAGAAGGAGCTATCAATGAATTCAGGGATGCAAATGGGCAGTTCGTTCAGGGAGAAATGGCCATCATGGCATTCGATTTCAATGGTACCAATCTGGCAGGTCCCCCGTATTCCCCTGAATTATCGGAAAACAGTATTAATCTTATTAATTATCATGACCCTGACAGCGTGGCTACAATTCGTGAAATGAGAGACCTTGCAAAGATGGGAGGAGGTATTTCATACACGGTTGCGAAAGTGTCGGTAAATGGGAGCTATGTCTACGTGCCGAAAATAGATTATGCTGAACCGGTTGACAAGTCATGGTGGATATTTGCCGGGATTATCAATCCGGACTATTCCCAGATTCGATATGGAAATTTCACAGGCGTAATCACACGGGACCGCACGAGATCAGAACTCTATGATCTTGTGAACAGTACGGTACAGTATGCCAGGATACACGGGAAGGAGAACACACTCACAGGGATTAACAATCCGGGCGGGCAGTTCGTCGATGGAGATCTCTTTATCTGGGCCGAATCATTTGACGGCACCATCCTTGCCGACCCCTTCTTAAAGGATGCAATCGGGAAGAATTTCATTGACTATACGGACCCTTATGGCCAGAAAACCACTATTGTGGCAATCAATACAATCCGCGAAGGCACAGGGTTTTCCCATGCCATGTTCCCTGATACTGCGGAAAACGGGACAAAATCAATCCCGAAACTTGTCTATATGAAGGCAGTGGACGAGGAATGGTGGATTGGAAGCGGCATTTACGGCGTCGAGGTCGGATGACAAACCACAACACACATTAGTTCTCTTTCACCTTTTTTTTCTATAGAGAGATTACCATGCGATTTGCCTTTTCAATATCCATTCTGTTGGTCGTATTGCTATTCTGCATACCCTGTACCGCCGTAACGACCCTTTCCGGCAGGGTCTATGACGGGATGCTCGGAGACGAGAGTACCCCGGCTCCGGGGATGACTATCTCCTGTTTCTGCGCCCCGCAGGCACAGGATCCCATGATTATGTCCCCGTGGGGACCACAAATCGGGCAGTCGGTTACCGACGCGGCCGGCTACTGGGAAATCCCGGTCAGCCAGACCTGTCCTTTCTATCTGATCATCATTTCCTCTTCCCCTGACCCCCATTCCTGGGAAGGAGTCTCCAGTGTGGACGGGAAAGTTATCGGTACGCAAATGATCGAATATGCAGGGCCCCTGGCCGGGAAGACCCTGACAGGGAACAAGTTCTGGTACCGAACAGAGAAATTTACCGGGAGTGTCTTCAAGGGAGATCCCATCGATGAGAGTTTCCCCCTGGCCGGAATCGATATCTCCTGCCATTGTGCCGGTTTGCCGGTGGACCCTGATCCTACCGTCCCGCTGTCCCTGGGTTTGCCGGTCGGCCAGACCCAGACCGATCCATCAGGCTACTGGGAGATTTTCCCTGTGAGCGGGTGCAGCCCCTTTTATGTGCTCATGGCTGAAATCCCCGCTGGTTCACCGCTTTTCGCAACAGGGGCCACCTCTGTCGGTGGCGATGCGGTCAGGCCAACCATGATCCAGTACGGCGATATCGGGGGTATTGATGTCCTGCAGGGGAAAGTTCTGACAGGAAACAAGTTCTGGTTCTCTGATACCCCCAATGGAAGTGGCCCAACGCCGCCTCAGCCTCCAGCCCAGCCTCCAGCTCAACCACAGGCACCAGGTACTTCTCCACCCCCTGCCCAGGTAACTTCCCCTCCACCCGATCCGGGACAACCACCCGAACCCCAGCCCCTGACAGGGATGATAGTGACCGGAAGAGTCTTCCATGGTCCGCCGGGGCCGGAGGAATTCCCCCTGGAAGGAGTGCCGATGGAACTCTTCTGCTCAGCGATTCCCGATGACCCGGGAACATCCATTGGCATGGTAGAAACAGATGCAGAGGGATGGTATGAGCTTGTAGTTGCCGATGCCTGTGGTTTCTATACAATCATAGCATTGCCCGAAGGAGACGTGATCATGGCGCAGGCTCCAGGCGGCGATGTTATCGACGGAAACCGCATTCGGCTACCATCTCCGCTACATGAACACGTTCTCCATGAAAACAACTTCTGGGTGGAAACTGCGATGCCTCCCGGTGAAGAAGAACCTGCTCCTGGAGTAGAAGAGTCCGCCCGGGCTGGAGGAGACATGGCGCTGTTGTACACAGGGCTTGTTGCGGTGGTAATTCTTGCCATAATTGCGGTTTTACTTATAGAACGTCGAAAGCCACGCGAGCCTGGTGAAAAATAATCCGATTAAAATTTTTTTCAACTATTCGGGAATAATTTTTTCTTCTCCGGGATTTTGCCAGATTGCTAAAAAACTAATATTACCTGAAAAAGGTTTTTTTTTCAATAATTCCTTTCGGCAAGATTCTTCCATTATACAATCGATAGATCAGTCTTCCAATGGCAGGTAATCCACGATATCGAGTTGCATCTCAATGCCCCCTACAATATCGGCAATCACGTTATAGACAAATGCTACAACCACTCCCATGATAAAGAACATCACCGCACCGAAGATAACCGTGAGTATAAATCCCACAATACCTGCGCCGAGTGCTCCGGGTGCACCCAGGCCCATCGTTGCCACTCCCGCACCGATACCGAGTGCTACAAATGCCCCCATCAGAATCCCCCAGATTACTCCAAAAACACCATATATCTTTGCAACCGACAGGATGCCAAGTTTTTTTATAATTGTCGTCCTTTCTACCATTTTTTTCCTCTTTTTTATAGAGTAACAAAAGAGAGAGGAGAGAATAAAAATTTCGTCGATCCCGGGCATGTCCGCCACTTACTCATTTCCCGGAAATTATAACCCTGTCCTGTAAACCCCGCCGGAATCAAATCGTCCTTTTGCATCTATCCACCCGGTCTCATTCCCCTGAATACTTGCGATAATCCTTTCCGAGTAGGAATTCCCCCGCCAGCCAAGCTCCCACCACTCGTTGATTCCTGTTATTGCCACCGAGATCTCGATATCCACGGGTTGATTTGAATTACAGGTGATATAGAGCGGAACTAAAAACTCAGGATCCTGTTCTTCTCCTGGTCCGGGAGAGTCGGAATTAGAGGATCCTGCACGGTCCGCCTGGCTTTCTCCATTGTACGTTTTCACCATGGTTTTCGGATAAAGGAGTGGTTCATGAGCCGCAGGGTTACGCGTGTCGATAGTGCGGTTGACCTCCAGACCAAGGCCACATTCAAGCGGGATCAGGATAGGGGTATCCTCTGAATAGGCGGTAGCAGTCGGAGGAGGAGTCCGGTTGGGAGCCTGCCCGGGTTCGATGGGTATGGGATAGGCATGGTATTCCGGAACCAGGACTGGCGTCTCAATCATTAGCATGGGGATTTCACGGTATTCCACGAGTGAAAGATTCCACCCGGATGGGACACCGTATCCTTCACCGCGGACCAATGCCTCTCCAATTTCCGATGTACCGTTTACCGAGGGCACCGGGAGGATCATGGTGACATTATGTATCGTAGATCTTGTGTAGATTGTAATCGTATAGCCGTAGCGGTGCTGCGTTGAGCTCTCGCGCATTGCCATTCCGGACCAGGAGACGGTTACTGCCAGTATGGCGATGAGTAGTATCGCAATGATGAGAAGAAGGTATTTCGATCGCGAATTCATCCGATATTATTCTTGTAACATTCGCATTTAATACCGGCTCATAGCATGGTGTCCTTCCCATCGGAACTTGGAATCGCAAGACGACAACGCTTTAATGTGAAAGGACGTCACATTTTTTTCTATGCGAAGGAATGTCCTCATCATCGGTGCCATTGTGGTGATCGTAGTAGTATTGGGCGCACTCGTGTATCCAATATTCTTCGGTCCCTCCCATGCAGAGATTCGATCAGTTTCTACGGACAAGGAACTCTATCACTCAAGCGAGGTGATGGAAATTTTCATCGCGTTGGACTCTGTCGGGCAAATGAACAACACCACAGTTCGAATTGAAGGGATAATTGACCGTAACGGGAGAACGCGTCTTACCCATGAAATGCCCGCGTCCCTTTCTCCTGGCCCAAACGTGCTCATTCATAAATATCAGCTCCCTGCCTGCTCACACTGCGCCGGGCTGGACGCCGGCACGTATAATATTACCGTCCTGCTCCTCAGTGACAATACCGTTCTTGACCAGGTGAACCATTCTGTCAGACTGGAACAGTAGAATAAGCAAAAAAGAAAGATTGCGCGGAACAATGCTCTGCATTCGGCATAAAGGAGAAAACCCTCACTTCACCACACCGGGATCAACCCGGCACTGTCCCCAGTCAGGCTTCTGCCGCCCATGGGAGTGACCGCAAAGGTATTCTCAATGCCCACCATCCCCACACCGGAAATACCTTTTTTTGGCTCCAGGGCCAGGACCATCCCTTCCTCCAGCGGTTCATCAAAGCCCTTTGCGATCACCGGAAGCTCGTCCACCAGAAGGCCCACCCCATGGCCCAGGAAATTTACCCGCCTGTCGCCAAATCCCATGAAATTTTTTTGAAATTCCGGGCTCAGCTCATCCATTGTGATTTCAAAAATCTGTGAGGGGGCGATACCCGGTTTCAAAAGCGATGCCATCCGGCGCTGGATATCCACGCATTGGTGATGGACCTCGATTGCCTCTTCCGGGAGAGGTTTCCCGAACATGTAGTTCATGGTTTTATCGGTCTGGTATCCCTCGACCCCGCAGGCATTGTCGATAAACACCAGATCCCCCTGTTTCAAGGTCCTCTCCCGGCTGCCCAGGATCGGCACCGCAGGGCCCATTCCGTAACAGCCCCCCGGCCCGTTAAAATAGGTAGGGTAAATCGAACTCTCGCCAAAGCCGAGCTGTCCTACTTCAATCTCTGTCTCGAACATACCAAACCGGACAATTCCGTGGTGTCCTTCCCTGACCAGGACCGAATACACTTCGCTGCCGAATTCTGCCTCACTCATCCCCTCTCTAAGGAGATCCGGTATGAGGTCTTCCAGTACCCGCCGGTGTATTCTCCCCGCCTTTTCCATCAATGCCAGTTCGTACGCACTTTTCACCGCCCGGACCTTTACCACATCCGTATCGACCGGCTCCACTTCACGAAATGGAAAATATTTCCGGAATCTCTGCAGCAAAGCCAGGGGAACAAGTTCCGTTTCCAGATATACTGTATCAGGGAAATGTCCGATCCCTTCTGCAGCATCACGGTAGCTGTTCATCGGCCGGATAGAGGGAAACAACGATTCGATTTGTGCCCGTTCGAAACTCCGGCGCACCCATAACACGGCCTCTTCGTCGCGGGGAATCAGCAACATCCCGTCCTGCATCGTCCCCGTGAAATAATACTGGTTGATCTTTCCAATGATTACTACCATTTCCCAATCCGGGTCTTTTATATCCATCCGGGCTTTGAAACGTTTCATACGATCCCACAATTCAGAAAATGGGACTTTTCCCTGCATATTCAGTTCTTGGTTCCAATTCTATTTACCGGTGATGAATACGAGTGTGGACCAAGTTATTCATTATACAAAAAATCACTGCCACTTACCAGAAGCGGCATGTACCTGCCCGTAATAAATAGAATCCTGTGAGAGTGATAGGTCCATTGCTTAAATCCCATGTACATCCGAATTAAAAATTTATTCATCATGATAAACAGGTCCGTCCGCCATGCGGTTTGAAGGCCATCCAACAGAGATTCGGCAAAGGAAAAAGAAAGAACAGTATAAAATGCTGCGACTAACCAGGATTATAGAGGCTTGAAATTATGAGATCTTGTATCATCTATCATTCATACACGGGAATTACCCGAAGTATCGCGGAAATAATTCAGGCATCTTGCGGTGGAGACCTCATCGAGGTGAAACCCCGCCAAAAATACACTACGCTTACTGCCTATACTGCAGGCTGCCTTCGGGCACGAAACGAAGAGCGCGACCCTGTCGACCCGGAAATTATCGATGTCTCGTCCTGTGACCTGTTGGTGATCGGAACTCCGGTCTGGGTCTGGAAGCCAACACCGGCAACGAACGCGGGCATTGCCGCGCTCAAGGGCTGCGAAGGGAAACAGGCCATCATTTTTGCCACCTGTGGAGGACAACCCGGAGAGACGCTTTCCATCATGAAATCTGCCCTGGAAGCAAAGGGGGTGAAAGTGGTGCGGGAATTTACCTTCACTAAAAGAGAGATAAAAGAACCGGATAAGATCAGTAACCTTGTTAATGCGGTAAAAAACGCCGGAAATGGCGATTAATTCAACTTTTACTTATTTTTTGCATAGGGGGAGGCCATATCTCCCCACATGTTTTCCCTGCAGGGAAAGGAGCAGAGCTCCACTGCCAGGCAGGGGGAAGGCTACGGGGGAACCAGCAAATATTCGGGTGACTGGACGAGATATTTGCAAAGATCAGGTAAATGCTACTGAGGGAGGATTAGACACTCCCCTAGCAAAACATTTTAAAATAGCAGAACCGCTTGTAGAGCTTGAGGGACAATTATGGTTGTTCTGAAAAAGAAGGGTATGGACTTTCCAAGCGTGGTTGACCGTGCTTATCAGGATTATAAGAGGCACATAAAAGTGGCTGACATCATGACCCGCAATGTCGTCACAACCACTTCTGATATCTCAATGGCAGACGCCGCAAAGACCATGGGACAGCGGCGCATCGGAAGCCTCATCGTTTTAAAATTCGGGACGCCGGTTGCTATCGTAACCGAGCGTGACCTGCTCTCAAAGATCCTTGCAGGAGGGCTGGACCCGGATACAATCTCCGTCGCGCAGGTCATGTCGTTCCCCCTGATCAAGATATGCCCCCACCTTGAGATCAGGGACGCGGCACGCACCATGATAAAGAAAAAGGGAAGACTTGCGGTATTTGAATGCGGAAAGATAGACGGGATCATAACCGCATCCGATCTGGTCCGCGAGATGCCTGACGCACCTGAAACATCGCTTGTGGTAGATGACTTCATGACCAAAGAGGTGATCTGCATGGACGAAGACGAGCCTGTTGCTGATGTTGCACAGCTTATGGGAAAAAAGAGGATCGGCAGCGTAATCGTGACACAGGATGAGAAACCGCGGGGTATATTCACGGAACGTGACCTCCTCTCCACTCTCCTGGCCAGGTCAATGCCTCTTGATATTCCAGTTGGCACAGTATCCTCCTCGCCACTGGTAACGGCACGGGCAGGAATCAGCATCCATGAAGCAGCAAAAACAATGACTGCGAAGCATATCCGCAGGCTTCCCCTGATGAAAAAGACTACAATGACAGGGATCATCACTGCCAGGGATCTGGTTGAGGCATACGCCAGGTAGAAGTTGAGGTATCGGTTTCCACTCGTTTAAGTGACTTCGAAAAACCAACAATTCAGGATAAAAACCGCATATCACCGTATAAATATGTGCAGGGCAGGGAATAATGAACACATCCCGTACGATGTACATGGAAGGCCGTTTCAGCGGTAAGCGGCCCTGGGAGGACCATCGCGGCAAAGCCGGGGGGGCATCCCTCCTCGCTTCACCCCCTTTTATACCCGAACTTTCGAAGCAGATCGATCCGCTCCTTTACATCTTCGGGCCCTTCCACTCCCTTCGGGGAGAACCCGTCGATCACTCCCATGATTCCCCTTCCAAGGGGTGATTCGGCGATGATTACTTCGACCGGGTTTGCAGTGGCGCAATAGATTGTGCATACCTCCTGGACATTTTTTATCGCACCAATCACGTTGATGGGGAAGCAGTCCCGCAGGAATATAATAAACGAATGCCCGGCACCGATGGTAAGGGCGTTTTTCTTTGCCATATCCCTGAGTTCTTCGTTATTTCCCTCTATACGGACCAGGCAGTCCTGTGATGCCTCGCAGAAAGCCAGGCCGAATTTTGCGCCGGGAACGGATCCTGCCACCGCCTCGTATAGATCTTCGGCGGTCTTGATGAAATGGGAATGCCCCAGGATAAAATTCACATCCTCGGGCTTTTCTATAGTTACACGTGTGAATTTCAAATCTCTCTGCATATACACATCAAATCACAGGATAGGTTCCATTCAATTTAAATACATTGCCGCATGCTCATCCTGCCGCTATGTCAAAGTCAGGAAGTGATGTGGAAATCGAGTCCTTTCGATAAAAAACCCAAAATTTTGTACGGAATATATCTCCGAATCTCTGTAACCCGGGACGCCGGATAAGAAAGAAAATGAGAGGTGTGAGACCTTTGCAGGAGCCCTGATCAGCTATGAATCTTTCCCAGCACCTCGGTGATGCAGGAACGGATTTTTGGGTCTTCTTCCCCTGAACGACAGATTTTTAGCCCTTCTATAGCACTGTAACTTCCTATGGCAGCCAGTGCTGATACGGCACGAAGACGGATGGCCTGATCCTCGTCTTCATCCTTAAGACGGTCCATAAGCGCATCTACTGCCCTTCCGCTCTTCAGTTTCTCCAGCCCCTCGATTGCATATCCCCGGATGTCAGGGTTATCGTCACTGCAGCAGTTCACCAGGGGACGAACTGCCCTTGGATCGCCGCTCTCCCCCAGTGCGATCACCGCTCTGATCCTATCCTTTTGGCTGTTCTCATCCGTTGTTTCCTTGACGAGATCGTATATCCCTCCCGTCTTCGGGAGCGAACTGAACCATTCACCGGCTGATTCTTCCATACTCATTGACACGATATCCCCACCATTATTCTGAAATCAATACAAGTTTCCGCCGGAATGTCGGCAGAATGACCAGATTCATTTACAATACAAAAAATGGCTGCCGCTTAGCAAAAGCGCCATGTACCTGCCTTCTATGGATACATTCCTGCGGAATAAGTTGGTACATTGAATACACTGTCGCGTTTAAATTATAAATAATTAATCATGTTAAATATAGATCCCCATATATTAAACCTGACCCGTGGGCAGGTAAATAAAGCCGGCCTGCTATGAATAAACACTCAATCCGGTGCTTTCGGCATGATAAATATGAAAGACAAGGAATAATGACATTTATAATGCCCATTTTGCCTGCATGAAAACTGACACGAGATATTCACATTCTGGCACCGCATTACTCTGGCAACAAATTTAATCCTCTGCCAATCCATGGATCCCTCAGGGTCCGGGTTTATGAAACCAGCCGATATCGATAGAATATACCGGGATATGCCTCAGGAAAAAATCCCCTGGAACATCGAAGCCCCGCCGGATGAACTTGTCGAAATTGTCACGCACGATATAATCCGGCCGAGCAGGGCCGTGGATCTCGGATGCGGCGCTGGCAATTATGCGATATACCTTGCCTCTATTGGGTTCGACGTGACCGGAATAGACAGTTCGCCTGCTGCAATAAAGATTGCAAAGGAAAACGCGGAAAAAAAAGGAGTCAGGTGCAATTTTATTGTCGCCGATCTTCTTGGTGACCTGCATGAAGTAGACGGGAAATTTGACTTTGCCTATGACTGGGAACTGTTGCACCATATATTCCCCGCGGACAGGACAGCCTACATTGATAATGTATTCAGCATCCTGAATCCGGGAGCATTGTATCTTTCCGTATGTTTTTCCGAAGAGGATCCGCAATTCGGAGGTGTGGGCAAATACAGAAAAACTCCTCTGGGGACCATTCTATATTTCTCTTCCGAATCAGAGATAGAGGAATTATTTGCCCCTTATTTCTATATCAGGGATATCAAAACAAAATTGATACGCGGCAAGTATGCACCGCACTGTGCCGTATATGTACTATCTGAAAGACGCTGAAAATACGAGAAAAATTATCACAGGGATTCATAAGCCCCTGCAAATCATCATCACTCCAATCCAGATACCAAAATTAATCAAACGAATTTCCATGGCGAAAGTAAAAAATACGCCACGCATTGAAAAGATATCTGTCTATACCCTCTTACACTACCCTGAAATATGCAATAAATCCTGTTTGCATGCAAAACGCCGTCAAAAGGGATATTCAGCCTCATCTCACTATTCGGTTGCTTCCCGCCTCATGGGACATACGTTTGCACCCTCCATCGCTCCCTGGGCCCAGGCGAACCTCTCTCTGATCATGGGCGGCAGCTCGTCCTCATCGATGGGTACAAACCCGTAATGGCCATAGAATCCTGTAAGGTTCAATACCGAATGCATATAGAGCGTATCATGCCCGCAGGCCTCAATAAGGCCCCACACCGCAGCATTCGCGTAGCCATGACCGCGGTGTCGCTCCGGAGTAAATACCCCATCCACTTCCAGCCCGTCAGGATGCCACCTGCAGCGGGCCAGAGATACCGCCTCGCCATGTGCAAATGCAGCAAATATACGGTCGGTTGCGGGATCGCCCTTTGTTTCATGATAATCAATCCATAGCTCGTTCGCGATGGGAAACTCTGTGGATGTGAGCTCTTTTACCACCGTCCCCGACTTATGCGGCGTACCATGCTTCATCACCTGTTCAGGATCTGCAGGGGCAGGGAATGGCGGGGCGTCCTCACTCGCACCCTCGATACGATAGTTGTTTTCAGGGACATGGATAACAAAACGGGCTCCCTCGCCTTCTTTCCCGTCCTCGCGGATGGTCATACCGGTCACGCTGATAATCTGGCGGCAGATGAAAAGGCCCAGCCCGCTATGTTTTCCCGAATCATACTCGAATATCTGCTCCTTTTTGCCTACAGGGATACCCTCCCCGTCATCCTCGATGAACAGGTCAAGCCCCTCATCGACCTGCTGGTAGGTCACGAATATATTTCCCAGGTTCTTCCCATGCCGGAGGGAATTTTCCACAAGGTGAGCGAGGACATCCTTAAAAAGCGGGTCCGCGTAGATCTCCAGGCGCTCAATCCAGAATCGCCGCGATACACCGTCAGTCTCCACTGAGCCTGCCATTCCCTGAAGAATCCGATGGACTGGCATCCAATCAGGTGGGGAAGCGCCAAGATCCTGGTAGGTCTCGGTCAGGAACAGCTGCCGTGCCAGGTTCCAGGCCAGAGTACGGACCTTGTCGATAAATCCGGATGTCTTCTCATCATGTTCCGCGACTGCTTCACTGTCGGCGGCCTCTATAATCTCGTTGACCGTCCGGTGCAGGTGGTCGTTTGCAATACGGGAAAGCAGGCTGAGTTTATCATTTGCATTCTGTAATGCCCGTTCGGCATTCACCCGGCGGGTGATATTTTCAAAAGAGAGGATGGCCCTGTTGTCGGGGAGCGGCGCCAATGAAACCAGTACAGTCAGTGTTCCCCCTTCCGCAGTGGAAAAAACCGTCTCTGCCGCTGCTACTCTGCCCCCGTCGGAGAGGCGGGAGAAGATAGCATTTTCTTCTTCTTTGCTCCAGAAGAGAGACAGAGCCTCTCCTTCCAGTTCCTCCTGCGTCCTCTCAATAAGTGTCGCCGCTTTTTCATTTGCGTCCTCCACAATCCTTCCGCCTTCACCCTCCCGAATAAGGAGACTTCCCGATTCCGAATTGTCAAAAAGGCCCCTGTAGAGACTTTCCTTTTCACGCAGCCGCCGTGAAAGGAAGGCTATAAGTCCGCCGATGATCACTACCACAACTGCACGTACCAGGGCTTCCAGTATTGTCCCGGGAACAGCTCCCGCAAACAGGAGGACCAAAACAAAGTAAAAACCGGCTATACACCCTGCAAACAAAAGACCCCTTTGCGGGTAACGGTATGCCGCGATGACCACCGGGATATAGAGAAGATGGGGGAGCACCATGGTGATTCCCATTAAAAGCCCGGCCAGGTTTATGGCAAGGACCGCGGCAGATGTCCCGAGAATTGCGGCGTTCCAGACCCCATCCCGCCTCTTGAACAGATCGGGAAAGGTCATTTCGCCATACACTCCTTTTTCGGGCCGAAATACGCCCTGTAATCCTTCGGCAACCGAATACCCTGGCATCCTGTCTCTGGCAGCATATCCCTTCTCCTGATATATAGTGAATAAGGCGAACCCAGGGTATTTTAATTGTTCATTTCTGCATCAGCGAGCACGATCAACTCAGGCGGGTTACGCCCGCAAATCATTCGTCTTCGAAGATGAAATCGCCACGTTCACAAGTACAGAGCAGGCGTTTCCTGGGAAGATCCGGATCTTCTACCCAGATCAGCAGCGTATGCTCATCATACCCGCCGAGATCGGCTGCCATTTTTTCCCGCAAGGTTTCAAGATCATCCCAGGAAAGCCCTCGCAGGGAAGCCACTGCCTTTATTGTCTCAAGCAGATCCGCGAGTGTCCGTGGATCTTTCGACTCCAGGTACTTCTCCAGATCTTCTATCATAGCATACTCAAGATAGGGAAGATACTCATCTGCGGGAACCGATGTAGCGATGCATTTCTTTCCTTCTGACCGGATATAATCAGGCATTGCATCCCTGACTGCTCTATTTACTTGGTCCATGCATCTTCCTCCCGCACGTGCGCATGTTTCCATTCTTCCCTATAAGCATAGAAGTCTGTATGCCAGTTTCTCCATATATACCTGGATGTAGCGCTGTGCTGGCCGCCTGCCGTGACGATACTTCCCGGCCAGCTCTCACGCAGAGGGGCATAGATGAGTGTTTATTTACTGGAGATAACCAATCTCGATGACCTGAAAAACAAGATCATCATGGTGATCATCATGGTGCTTATCGTAAGCTTCTTCCAGCGGGTTTGGCCATGAACCTGGTTGCAGAAATAGACATGCTCTATATGGCTCTCTCAATTGCCGCCATCTGTATCGGGGTCTACTTTCTCCATAAGATCAATGTGTAAAAAAGCCAAGCGTTGTGGTATTACCCGGATAACCGGGAAATTCCCACTCTCCGGGGCCCGGACCATTCGGGATTGGAAAGTTTGCATCATTTATTCTCGTATTTTTAGTCGTTCCGCTGGAAATGATCCCCGGAAAAGCAAGGATTGCCCACTCGAGGCAATCTGCGTGTGATGCTTTTTTATGAAGAATTAAAATTATTTTTCAGCAGGAATTCCCGCTTCGAACAGCAATGAAGACTATCCTGCGGCCTTTCCCTCCCTGGTTGCCAGTGACAGCACAAACGCAATCACACAGATTATTACACCGGCCATGAAAGCTGCCTGGAATCCTTCTACAAAGAGCTCTGTCGGGATGTTGATGTGAGCCGGCCCGGAAGGAATATGCGCACTACCCATCACAATGGACACGAAGATAGTGCCAAAGAGTGCCACCCCAAGAACATCGCCGATATTTCGCATGGTCATCATGATGCTTGATGCCAGGCCCTCCCGATCCGGCGGGCTTCTGTTCAGGATAGCAGTCATATTGGGCGGGAAGAAGAGCCCGATTGCAATTCCCTCCAGGGCAAGGGCTGAAACCACAAAGATGAACGAAGAGTCCTCTGAAAAGCCGGAGAAGAGCAGGAAGGCTCCTGCACATATCAATGCAGAGACCGAACAGAGCAGCCGGGAGCCGCGGCGGTCTGCCATTGCCCCTGCAACAGGCCCCAGGATCATTAAAAATACCGAGGGAACTGCGAGGAAAAGTCCGGCCACGTCGGTGGAGGTATTTTTTATCCCCTCCAGGTAAAAGGGCAGCAGGAACAGGGAGCCGTTCATTACAAGCATGAGGAGCATGCCTGCCGTATTGGCCAGCGAGAAGTCCAGGTCTTTGAGAAGGGATATGTCAACCAGCGGGTCCTCACAGTGTTTCTCCTGGTAGAGAAAGAGGAAGGCGAATATGACTGCACCGGCCAGGCTGCCGGTAATCAGAGGGGAGCTCCATCCCAGGTAAAGCCCCTGGTTTAAGGCATAGATAAGAAGGGTGAGCGAGAGAAAAATCAGTACCGCTCCCGGGATATCGAACCGGCACTTGGGACGGGTGGCAGGCCGATCGGCCGGGATCACCCGCAACCCGATAAAGATGGCTACAATCCCTACCGGGATATTGACAAAGAAGATCCAGTGCCAGCTGATATACTGTGTCAGCAAGCCCCCCAGAACCGGCCCGGCTGCGATACCGAGGGATGCCGCAGTGGCAAGGAGACCGAGGATCCTGCCACGTATTTCTTTGGATAAGTAGACAGCCACCATGGCCGGACCTACGGCCTCGAGGGCAGCTCCACCTATGGCCTGTAAAACCCTGAACCCTATTAGCTCATTTATTGACCCCGAAAGCCCGCATAAAAGCGATCCTACTGTGAAAACTCCAAAACCTGCCAGGAAAACCTTTTTAAATCCCAGTGAATCGCCTATCTTCCCGAAGATGAGTAAAAAACTGCATATAATGAGTATATATGCCATCATCACCCAGGAAACCACCGAGATGTCGGTATGGAACGCCTCTGATATGGTGGGGAGGGCAATGTTCACAATCGTGGTATCGAGCGACCCCATAAATACTGCCAGGGCAATGATGAACACTGCCTCATCTTTAATTGATGCGGAGGAATATTCACACCTTGCTGCATAAAAAATCAATCCGTCAAATTGGATCGTCTCCTGAATGAATATTTTTGACGGTTTTCTTTTTCTCGCCGGGAACAGCAGGGTATGAAAATTTTCACCGTCAAATTGGGAGGATATGAAAAGATATACCCCATATGGCATTCAGGGTAAGAGATGTCCTCTCATGCCCTGATTCGTGGGGAAGATCGAGATCAGGAAAACCCGGGAATCAGCATAAAGAAATACAAATTTTTTTACTCCACCCGCATCTCCCGCACAGGCTCCCCGTAATCATCAAACCAAAGGGCATCGGGATTTCGTTTGCAGGCCATGAACTTCCCGATATCATCATAGTCTGCCGCCTGATGATATTTGAAATACACATATTCATCGTCAAGGCCCACCACCGCGACTTTCCCGGTTTTGTGCGACATAACAAAATTTGGCCTCTTGGCCAGGCCGGAACAGTTCTTCTTGGCTCTTTCATAAATAAGATACGCCTCTTCGACCGGAACGGCGAAATGGTGGTTTCCCAGTGTGGGGCGGCACTGGAAGACATAATAAGGGGCTATGCCGATAAAGGACAACTTCCTGAAAAGATCTGAAAGAACATCCGGATCGTCATTTATTCCGCGAAGCAGAGGCGTCTGGTTGGCCATGACAGCTCCCGCTCTCTGGAGCAGGTCCGCACATCTCACCGATTCAGGAGTTATCTCACGGGGGTGATTGAACTGGATCATGATATAGATCCTCTTCTCTTCGGTGCTGTAGGTCCGGATCATCTCAAGCAGAGACGGATCATTGATGATGCGAAACGGGTTGTAGGCCGGAATCTTGCTGCCGATGCGGATAATCCTCACATGATCTATGGTTCGCAGCTCCCGGATCACCTCTGTAAGCTTTATTGTGGAAAGGAAAAGCGGATCTCCACCGGTCAGGAGGACATTTGTGACATCCGGATGATCGCGGATATACATGAAATCGCCTGCCACATCCCTGACAACCTCTCTTCCCTTTTCAAGAAATAGCCGCTTACGGAAACAGAAACGACAAAAACCTGCACACTGGTCGGAAAGAAGCAAAAGGACCGTCTGGTCATACTTGTGCTGAAGACCCGGAGCGACTGTATAATCAACCTCCTCCGATGCATCCAGCTTCCCCCATTCCTCCAGTTCCTCCATAGTAGGAATCACTATCTTTCTGATAGGATCGTCCTCGTCATCCCAGTCAATAAGAGAGAGGTAGTACTCATTGCTCCTGAAGGCGAATTTTTCCTCCACGTCTTTAAGGCACCCGTATTCCTCCCGGTCAAGTTGCCGGACCATCTCCAGGGCCCTGACATATCGCGGGTTCTTTCTTCTCATGGAAAACCACAATGAAAACACCTGGCCCCGGAATTATATATATAGTTCCCCGTACTCCGTTCCATCCCACAATACCCTGGAGGGAAATCATGATGAGGACTCCTCGCATATTCTTCCCTGATGGCAGAACCACAACTCTGTGTCACGATTGATCCGGCAATACGGGAGGCTTTGGAAACTTTGATGGAAGATGAGGAAATGGCCTCGCCTGATGATTTTGTAAACGATGCATTAAGGATTTATATCGCCGCCCAGAAACATGAGCACCGGTCGTCCGAGGAACTGAAACTGGAGATCGAGGGCCTGTGCAGAAAAAAC
>DATKYO010000032.1:0-32801 GCA_035528475.1 Methanoregulaceae archaeon
ATCATCCTGGTTTTACCACCCACCAAAAAGAAGGCATTTCTGCCCTCTCTCCCTTAACGAGACGGCCTTTTCTCTTCTTTCTCATGCTATCCATTAAGGCAATCACCACTCTCCTGGCATCGGAGCAAAAACTCCCGATCAAAAAAGGGATTAGGCCTTAATCCGGCCCCGCCCTGGATCACAATAAATTCAATATCCGGAATTTCTGGACACCATAAAAAGGGAATCATCCGAGTTTTGTAAGGCCCCGTCCCGGGATCTTCCATAGAACTTTTTCTATTTATTAATTTGATAAAAAGATTGTATTGTGAAAAGCTATAATGGAAAAATCATAGTATCTGCCAATGAAAGCATATGAGGTAACTATCATCATCTGCCTGCCAGCCTGCGGGCAGTATAGTGCACTATAAGAATAGCATTCTTCTATCTTTTAGATGATGGCACATGAAAGAACCCCGCATGTTTGATGACCTCGAGAGTGCCCTGGGAGGCCTGTCCCCTGTCCAGCGTATCCTGCTCGGTACTGACGGGTCTGTCACCAGCCTCCTGGAACTGGTGACCGGAAGCCCGGTTTCCGTCACCACCCTTACGCAGGAAATACAGAGAGCTGATGAACATACTGCTGCCGCACTGCATATCAGGTCCGGTGAGGAGATTAATCACCGTATTGTTGAATTAAAAAATTCAGAAACAGGTGAGGTCCTGATCTATGCCGTGTCAGATACACCACTCTCCAGGCTTTCTCCGGAGTTCCGTGAAGACCTGATGAGGGCCGATATTCCAATTGGAAGAATCCTTTCAAAATACAAGATGGAATCCAGAAGAGAGATAATGGAGATGAAGCTCAGTAAATCCGACGCCCCGATGAGCGAGCGATTCGGCCTTTGCGCTGATCTTCCTTTCCTCTCCAGGAAATATCGTATTATTCACCAGAATAAACCCCTTATCTGCATCAAGGAATCATTCCCTTCTCATTGCTTCCGGGAAGGCAAAAGAATCCTTGTGGATGCCCCGTCAAGGCTCCACCTGGGCCTCATTGATTTGAATGGTGCGCTGGGGAGGGTTGACGGGGGAATGGGGATCGCCCTCAGGAACCCAAGAATCCTGCTGTCCGCCGAATATTCAGAAGAGACTATCGTGGAGGGGAACTCTGAAGAGATCCGAAAAAGAGTCGCCTATGCAGCCGATTTGGTTGCCGGGGCGCTTAATTTGCCAGGAAAAGCCCGCATAAAGATTTTGGAAGGATATCCCCAGCATATAGGGCTCGGGAGCGGGACACAATATGCACTTGCGGTTGGCAGGGCACTGTGTGAGTTATACGGTGCAGATCCTGACCTTGAGAAGCTGGCAATGATTGCAGGGAGAGGAGGCACTTCGGGAATAGGGACAGCCGCGTTTGCAGGTGGAGGTTTTCTCATTGACGCCGGACACCGGTTCGGCCCTTCAATGGAAAAACACAGTTTCCTGCCGTCTTCTGCGGTTAAAGGCGTTCGACCTGCCCCTGTGATAAGCCGCCATCATTTTCCGGAACACTGGAAAATCCTTGTAATAATGCCCTCTCTTCCCGGTGGTGCCAGCGGGATCGCTGAAAAAGATATATTCCAGAAATATTGCCCGATACCCCTTGATGAGGTACAGGCCCTTTGCCATGAAATCCTGATGAGGCTCCTTCCGGGTTTGGTTGAGGAGGATTTAGATATGTTCGGTACCGCAATCAACCGTGTGCAGACTCTTGGATTCAAAAAAATCGAGCTTGAACTCCAGCCTTCCGAAATTAACACCATGATTGAGGATTTGCGGAATTCCGGGGCGGCGGCGGCAGGATTGAGCTCCTTCGGGCCGGTTGTCTATGCCATAAGTGATGGAAACATGCGCGACCTTGAAACAGTTGCACGCGACTCGCTCTCTGCGATGGGCGGGGGGGACTGGTGCGTTACTTCTGCCAGGAATAAAGGGGCCTCGGTGATCACGGCATAAACCATATCAGAATTTAGGGTTACATATGAGATCATGGGAACCAGGAAGAATCTCACCATAGGTATTACGATAAACCTGGAACACTACGAGAACCTGCGTGTGGAAGTGAGCGGGGAAGTGGGGAACAGGGAGGAAGCTGATGAACTGGTGGGATTTCTGGACGAGACCCTCAAACGCCTGGGCAGGGGCGACCCTGCAACCGCAGAGCGGGTTGACAGCTATCGCCGCAGGGTGCTTACAGCCGGCACAGTGCCCGCCCACCCGGATATATTCGATGCCGGCCATGAAACAATGCAGTCTCTTCCCGGGCAGGAGAACGCAGAAATTTCGGTGACTGCGCGTCCTGCGAATCAAGATGCCGCCCCCATGGACGATCAGTCCGTTCCGGAACCTGCCCGGAGTCCGTCGGAAGACACCGGGGATGCAGAGAATAAAAAGGAAAAGGAAGTGGACCTGCCCACGGTTTCGCCGCGAGAGCGCGGCGATGAAAAGATATGTGAAAGTTGCGGGAACAGCATCAGTGTGGCGGAGCAGAAGATGAGCCAGCTTTTTACAGGGAAAAACCTGTGCAAAGTTTGCATGAAGAAAACGTAAATATGAGGCAGTTCGAGCAGGAAGGTGCATGAAATGAAGAAGAATCTCCTGATGTGGGATGAGACCCTTTTCCGCGATCCCGAGGTATTTGAGATAGACTATGTCCCCGAGCAGTTCAACTTCAGGGAGGCGCAGATGAGAGAACTCGCCTTCCAGATACGCCCGGGCATGCGTGGAGGGCGCCCCCTCAATACCATCTGCCGCGGACTTCCGGGGACGGGCAAGACCACCAGTGTCCGGAAACTCTTTACAGAAATCGAGGAGGCAACAAAAAAACTCGTTCCGATTTACATCAATTGCCAGATTGACAATACAAAATTCGCGATTTTTTCCCAGATATACAGAAAATTGTCAGGACATCTCCCTCCCTCCTCCGGGACTTCCTTCAAGCAGGTCTTTGACGCGATCGCAAGGCTTCTTCTCAAAGAAGAGCAGGTTCTCCTTGTAACTTTAGACGACGCAAATTACCTTCTCTATGAAAACGAGATAAACAAGGTTCTCTATACCCTTCTGCGCTCCCATGAGGCGTACCCGGGAACAAGGATAGGGGTCATCGTGATCATAAGCGACCTTGATGTCGACATCACACAAGAGGTAGATGCAAGGGTATCTTCGGTTTTCAGACCGGGAGAGATTTATTTTTCTCCCTACAGCGAGGAGGAAGCCGCAGAAATTATCAGGGAGCGGGTCGTGCAGGGACTCTATCCTGGGTGCCTGAACGAGGAGATGTTTGACCTCGTCATAGCGCAGACCATGAAAAGCGGTGATCTACGTGTGGGTATTGACCTGCTCAAGCGGGCTGCGCTGAATGCCGAGAAGAGGGCCAGCAAGGTTATCGAGCGGGAGGACATCTGTGGCGCGTATGACATCTCCAAGTACCTTCATCTGGTCCACACGATAAAGACCCTGAAAGAAGAAGAGAAAGCACTCTTGAAAAACCTCGCAGAACTGAGCATGGAAGAATCAGAGATGAATGCAGGGGAAGTATTCAAGGCAGTGAAAGAGCGGGTCGGTATAGGCTATACACGGTTTTATGAGATGATTAAGAAGTTTGACGGAATGAGGCTGGTCGATCTCCAGTACAGGGATGGCAAAGGGAGGACAAGGGTAATCAGTCTCAGGTATAATCCGGTAAAAATCATTGAATACCTCTCCTGAAATTTCATTTATAAAGCAAACAGTTTGACAAATCTTATCTATTCCAAAATCTTGTTCTATGGTAAAGGGGGTATTCCACGTGCTCAGTGTTAATGAACTAGGATTAGAGATATTTGAGAATTTGGCTGAATATGCAGAGGAATTCAATGCTGCGTATCATGAACTTGATAACGGCGCACGCATCATCGACTGCGGGGTAAGTACCACTGGAGGATATGCGGCGGGAAGGGCATTCACAGAAATCTGTATGGGGGGCCTTGGCGAAGTAAATTTCCGGATGGGGCAGATAAAGGAATTCCCCATTCCTTTTATCGACATTTTTACTGATTTCCCCTCAATCTCCTGCCTTGGCGCGCAGAAAGCTGGATGGACCGTCCAGCACAACAATTACTTTGCCATGGGAAGCGGGCCGGCCCGGGCTCTTTCCCTTAAGCCCAAGCATACCTATGAAGTGATAGACTACGAGGATGACTTCGACTCGGCGGTAATAGCTCTCGAGAGCGACCACCTCCCTAATGGCGGGGTGATGGAGAAGATCGCCAAGGAGTGCAAGATCGATGTGGCCAATGTCTGCGCAGTGGTCGCTCCTACCGCATCCCTGGTTGGTTCAATCCAGGTGGCAGGGAGATGTGTGGAGACCGCGGTATACAAACTCAATGAACTTGGGTTTGATACCAGGAAGATCCTGGCAGGATTCGGTACTGCTCCTCTCCCGCCGGTGAAAAAGGACGCCACCAAGGCAATGGGAACCACCAACGACGCTACTATTTACCATGGCAGGATTATGCTCACAATGAAAGCCCCGGAGATTGTGGATTACCTGGAAAAAATCCCCAGTAATAAATCGAAGGGATATGGAAAGCCATTCTATGAAATATTCAAGGAGGCGAATTTCGACTTCTACCAGATCGATACCTCGCTGTTCTCCCCTGCTGAGGTAATCATCAATGAATTGACCGAGGGTGTGGTATACCACGGCGGAATGATCAATCCGGATGTAACATTGAAGTCTTTCGGACTTATCTAATTTTATTTATTTATTTTATTTTTATTTTTATTTTTTTGAAAAAGCCTCTCATTTTTATTCATATTTTAAAAAATTCATTTTCGCACGAATTCCAGAGTGTCATTTCCGGTTTTGGTTCATGGATAATTACGAGTACCGTATTGTGGACCTGGAATGCCGGTGACAGCGTAACAGCAGGACTTTATTCTTTTTGTTTGCCACACCCATCATATTGAGATTGATTGAATTCCATGACTGATGAGAGACTCTATGCCTGATATATCTGAAAAGGCCTGGGACCGCGACTATGATGTGCGGGGGCGTCGATGGGGGCGTTCCCATCCCGGCCTCCCGTCACTACGGCCTGGCGCACTTGTGCTGGAAGCGGGATGCGGGGACGGGAAAGCCATCGCGGCAATGGTTGCAGAAGAGTGGAACGTGGTGGCGACGGACTTCTCAAAGAATGCCCTTGCAATTTGCTTCCGTCTCCATGGAGCGTGCCCGAATCTCTTTTTCGTTGCCTCAGATGTATCTTTCCCTCCCTTTCCCGACAATACGTTTGATGCAGTCTTCCTCACCCATATCGCAGGCCATGCCCTTGAGCCGGGACGGCAGAGGATTGCTGCAGAGTCGGCACGGGTCACAAGACCCGGAGGGAAGATAATCCTTCGCGATTTTGCCAGGGACGACATGAGGGCGGGGAAAGGAGAGGAAATCGAACCCGGAACCTTTCTCCGGGGAGACGGCATTGCCACGCATTACTTCTCAGAGGAGGAAGTATTATCGCTTTTTTCTCATCTCACACCCGTATCTGTCAGAACGCGCCGTTGGCCGCTTCGAATCCGGGGAAAAGATATGGTACGGTCAGAAATCGAGGCGGAGTTTGAGAATGAGTAAGACATCCGGTCTCCTGGGAAAAGTATATTCTATATTCCGGTGAAGATCGAGAAATATCCTGAAAGCCAGGAGATACATAGTACTCTTCAAAGCCACCATATCAACAATTTTAATACTATTTAAAGCAAAACTCTCTGGTCACACGGGCTCATGGTCTAGTCGGTTATGACGTCGCCCTTACACGGCGGAGGTCGCCGGTTCGAATCCGGCTGAGCCCATTGCTGTTTTTGATCTTGACTTATTCTTCTTTTCAATATGGAGATTTATCATCCAGGGAATTTTTCAGTGCAGTTTACCTGCATTTCTTTCGCGGCGTAAAACTCAGGAACGATTCGAAATCTTGAAAAAAGAGGGGAGGAAAATCACTCCCGGTTTGCCAGTAGTCCTCTCCGGATACACCCCGGCTGTGATGGATGATTAGCTTTTCATGTGCTTACAGAACCCAGATTGTCTTCGTTGACGATTCTGTGTTATTTCCTATTGTCGCCATAAGTGTGACTTTGTATTTCCCTTCGCTTGTAAACAGATGAACAGGGTTTTGATCTGTTGAATTCGTGCCGTCACCAAAGTCCCAGCTCCAGATCGTCGCTCCGGTCGAACGATCGGTGAACTGTACCTCCATAGGTGCTCTCCCAACCGTCGGGCTGGATGTAAACTGCGCTTTCACATTCCCTCCCGGACTGCCCGAACCACTGATAACCCTGATCGTCCCTGTTGTACTTGCACTGCCATATTCACTGCTTACCGTCAGGGTAACCTTATATGTCCCGGTTGAGGTGTAGACGTGAGACGGGTTTGTTTCTGTTGAAACGCTTCCATCCCCGAAATCCCAGCTCCAGGTCGTCGCTCCGGTCGAACGGTCGGTGAACTGTACCGCAAGAGGCGCTCTCCCAACCGTCGGGCTGGATGTAAACTGCGCTTTTACATTCCCTCCCGGACTGGTCGAACCTCCGGTAACAAGGATCGTCCCGGTCGCAGTATCACTGTCGCCTCCGCCGGTTACCGACAGGGTCACCTTATACGTCCCGGATGTGGTATACACGTGAACCGGGTTTGACTCTGTAGATGTGGTGTCGTCTCCAAATTTCCAGAGCCAGCTCGTCGCTCCACTCGAGTGATCATTGAACTGTACTTCAAGTGGAGCTCTGCCTACTATCGGGCTGGCACTGAACCCGGCGCTGATCGTATCCCCGGGGCCTGTCGAACCTCCGGTGACCAGGATCTTGGCTGTCGTTGTGTCGGTTCCGCCCTGTCCGCTTACCGTCAGAGTCACAGTATATGTCCCGGAGGAACTATAGACATGGACCGGGTTCGATACGGTCGATGTGGTGCCATCGCCAAAGTCCCACTTCCAGCTCGTCGCTCCACTTGAACGATCGGTGAATTGTACCTCCAGCGGCACAGGTCCGGCCGACACGCTGGCACTGAAAGCTGCCTCGATGTCGCTTCCCGGAGTCGGATCCCCGTTAACGGTTATTGTTCTTGTTGCAGTGTCCGTAGCTGTTCCAGAAATAACCTTCAGGGTTACCGTGTAGACCCCCGAACTCTGGTAAATATGTGACGGGTTCTGCTCGGTAGATATGGATCCGTCACCAAAGTCCCACCTGTAACCTGTTATCTCCTCACCTGCTGAGGTATCTGTAAACCGAACGAGGCATGGCGCTGATCCGCTTTCAGGAACTGCAGTAAAATTGGCGATTAGGTCACCAGATTCACTGACGCCACCATCCTGGGCTCCTCCGCCAATGACTGCGAACGCGCTGGCACCCGGGCCGTCCATCCTGTTCGTCCAGGATATCCCCTGCCCTTCTCTGGCTGCCAGGCACCATCCGTACCCGTTAAAGGTCGCAAACGTCGTCAGGTTGTGGAAACTGTACTCAACTTTTACTGCACCATTGTTCTCGAGGGCTGCCCCGCTGAACCTGGAGGGATACATGTTCCCGACAGCAAGATCGATGAACATCAGCTGGAACGCGTTCGTCGTGTCAGAGATATCCAGGCCGGAAAAAAGGGGCAGGGTCGCAACGCCGTATCTACCCGGCCCTGGTTTCCAGGTCTGTGGGCCGTAGATGAGATCGTCCCTGGTGAATGTTTCGTCGATAGCATCTTGGACATACTGATATTGGGTAGGAAGCTGGTTCGTTACACTGCTCGGTGTCCAGTTATAACCACTGGACTTGATATGGACACGGAAATCATCCGGCATTGTGCCATTTACCGCGAGAAGGAGGATAACATCGTCGCAATAGCCTCTGCCAGCGGTATTCGTGATATAGAACACTCCGGACTGATAAGGGGAGGTCGAAACCTGTCCAATGTTCTGGTCTACATCGTTCGAGACGTGAATCTCGTAGAGATTACCCTCGGGATTGATGAAATAGGCGTTATCAGGCCCCCAATAACGGGAACCATCAAGATCGTATTTCACTCCTTCGTCATTAGCCACATTGATGTAAATGTGGTTAATGTCAGGGAGGGGCGCTGCGTTCACAGCCGGCAGACAGAATATGGCCAGCAGAATAAGGAAGAATGCAAGAGACCATATCTCTTTTTTATTCTCAGTCATGATACCACCTGTATCCGAATTGCGGACTGGGTTCCGCTCATTAATCAAATTCGGCTAATCTAATCCTTTTTTGACCGTGAGTTGATATAATTAACTGATAATATTACCATGATTATTATATTAATAACTCCCAAAAGACTGGGAGAGAGCACACTCGAACAGTTAGTCACGTACCACAGGGCCGTATCGGCATCATACGTATAGATTGAATGTGCGGCAGTGTTTTGTCGCCGAACGGATCATCAACGGTGTTATTGCCTGCAGAGAGCCGCCTGGGAGTGGGCACAAAATTCCATCCGGGACAGAGAACTATCTCATGTGATTTGGGTTCATACAGTGTAACCGTCAGGGTTGCGGGCCGGCAATAAACCATATAAGAAAAATTTTTTGCGAATCGGGTTATCCTTTATCCTCAATGAAACATAGAGAGACGAGGTAAGATATGAGCGAAGAATCACGCGAAGATCTGAAGGGAAGGGTTCTTGCACTTAAGGACCTGGTGTCATACCAGCAGGGAACCGTCGCCAGCAGGATGATAGTCAACAAACCCAGCGGGAGTGTAACCATCTTCTCTTTTGATGAAAACGAAGGTCTGTCCGAGCATACCGCCCCCTATGATGCCGTAGTTACAATCCTTGAGGGGGAGTGCAATGTGAGGCTTTCCGGCATTCAACACACCCTGAAGGAAGGGGACACCATCATCTTCCCTGCCAATGCACCCCATGCACTCTCTGCAGTGAC
The DNA here is from genome assembly GCA_035528475.1 of Methanoregulaceae archaeon. Taxonomy (GTDB): domain Archaea; phylum Halobacteriota; class Methanomicrobia; order Methanomicrobiales; family Methanospirillaceae; genus SD8. The sequence goes on from DATKYO010000032.1 coordinate 8,940, forward strand.
AAGGTTCAAGATGATGATTACGATGATAATGGAGTAACCGGACATACAGGATCGGGTTATACTTTTTCGGGTGGCACGCAGTCTCTGCCCGGGTGATGAGATAAGATATGAATCTCCGGCAGAAGAACGTGAAAGGAGTATTCGTGCTGATATCAGCGATAAATGAATTTCAGGAGGGTGCATACGACGTGTAGCAGGCATGCGCTGTCCCATACGGACGCATCTGAAATTCCCATAATGCTGTTTTTTTATCAATTAAGGTATCAGACGCTTATTCAGCTGGCGACTGATACCGGTTATCCGGCCTCGATTCTCACCAACCTGAGAAGTGGTGCGGCACCTACCCGGAAATAGGAGTATTTTTGATCTCGAAATAGGGGTCTTTTCGCGATGGGCGGATAATGTGGCAATCGAATTCGTCTATACGCTATTCAAGGTCGTTTTCATAAAAACGTTGGAAATTCAATATTTTTACGATAAAAGGGCATAAAGGTAATTAAAATTATTTGGCTCCCTTCATGACTCCTGATCATATAATAGAGGGTATTCCGGCTGACGCCCTGAAAAATATCCCCAATTATCCAAATTAGACAATTCACTTTATATAGCAGAAAAGAGAACCCATTTTTTGGTGCACCGATTCCACAGGCGACGCCTGCCTGAATAAGCACTATACAATCAAGGTGGCATCAATGTTGGCAGTACTCCAGGCTTTGGATGACGGAGTGGTTCTCGGTACACCAAATTCAGATATCACATTCTGATAAAAAATCTATCGGATCGTTTCTGATGAGGGTGCCTGAAACACCCTCCCTTCTCTTGCAAATTAGTGTTAAATTTCTAAAATGGGCGAAATATTTTGTTATTTCTATTCAATGGAGGCCCTATGATCCAGTACCTGCCGGGGGGACTATCTCCACCAGGGTAATCTCAAAGGTCAGCATCTTACCGGCTAACGGATGGTTCTCGTCGACAGTCACCGTTGATTCGGTAATGTTGGAGAAAGTGAGATATCCCAGCGTGCCATCAGGCCTTTGCCAGCTCACGGTGTTATTGAATCCTGGTCTGTTAAATTTATACAAATTGCCGGAATCCTGTAATTCCTGGATTACCGCACTTACCGTGGCTGTGTCCATTTCATACACCAGATCACTTCTGTGGACGCCATATCCCTTCTCCGGGGAGATGCTTACGGTCTTGGTCTGGCCGGAACTCATCCCTATCACTGCTTCATCAAATCCCGGGATCAGCATGCCCGAGCCTATAGTGACTTCGAGGGGGGAACCGTTTGCATTCGATTCGAACACAGTTTCGTCGGAGAGCATCACAGTATAGAATACCTTCACCGTATCCCCTGACACGACGACAGGCTGTGGTGACGTGCAGCCTGCACAACCGATTGCGAATACTACAAGACCCGCCAGGAGAGCCCAGAAGAGCATCTTTCTCTGGTATTTCATAATACGTACATACACGATGTCAATTGGTATAAATTTCTTTTTTTAGTTTCCGGCCAGTCATATGAGAGCGGATTGCATTTCGCTGGCCCGAATTTCCGCGATTTTTATTATTTTGGAACTTCCCTTCCGGTAAATGTAACCGGCACCTGCATCACAAAAATGTCGGAATCGGATCTTTTTTATTGTTACAACCGATAAAATTAAAGCATTAAATCGGATTGTGGCTGATATGACCGAAGAAGGATACAGGGAAGCAGACGTCGGAGGAAAGAAGGTCCAGTGGGATCCCGAACAGCTGCGCAAAATCAGGGAGCACCCCTGCTTTTCAGAGAAGGCATGCCATGCATTCGGGCGATGCCATCTTCCAGTGGCGCCGAAATGCAATATCCAGTGCAACTACTGCATCCGCGACTTTGACTGCGTGAACGAGAGCAGGCCGGGAGTGACAACAAAGGTACTCAATCCCGATGAAGCCGTTGAGATGGTCAGGAAAGTGATGGAGAAATTTCAATATATCAAGGTTATAGGAATCGCCGGCCCTGGTGAACCCCTGGCCAATGATGAGACAATGGAGACACTTCGCCGTCTGCATGAGGAATTCCCGAATGTAATCAAATGCATCAGCACAAACGGGCTGTTACTTCCTGAAAAAATTGATCTGTTACAGGAGTATGATGTTGGCAATATTACAGTAACCTTAAACGCGATTGATCCCGAGATCGGGGCCAGGATATACCAGTTTGTGAACTATAAAGGGAAACGGTATTCCGGGTTGGAAGCGGCGAAAATTCTACTCGAGAACCAGTTGAAAGGAATCGAAATGGCCGTGGAACGGCACATGATTGTCAAGATCAATACGGTCTATATACCGGGAATCAATGATGATCACATCCCTGAAATTGCAAAAAAGGTGGGGGAGATGGGAGTCTATACATTCAACGTTATTCCCCTGATTGCCCAGTATAAATTCGCGGATATCACCCCACCCACACCGGAGATGAAGAGGAAAATGCAGGATGAATGTGCAAAATATGTCCGCCAGATGAGACATTGCCAGCGCTGCCGCGCCGATGCCATCGGACGCCTCGGTCATGACGTCCAGTCATGTATGTATGGAGAGTGAGTCTCCGGCCCTGCAACCCGCATCTTTTTTACCGCACTTCGAGTCAAAAAAATTTTTAAATCCTCTCGCCACTTCTCACATATGAGTATATCAGAGGAGATCAGGCATGTGACGATAAACCAGGAATTCCACATATGCCAGGTGTGTGGTTATGACAGGGGCTTTCATACTTCCCTGATACGTATCTCGTCCGGGCACCCCCATTTTCGGCACATCATGATATGCCCGGAATGCGGCACACGCTATGACGTCAAGTGGATTACCAACCTCAGATAAAGTACCCCTTACTTGCCCATATTTCCAAATGCCAGTATGGAGTCCAGCAGGGATATGAGGGGCGCCAGTTCCTCCGGGACCCCGGTTGTTTCTGTCTGGACGGTTTTTCCCTGATACATAATAACGTACGTAATATAATCGGATCCCTGCGATTCCGCAGGGTATTCATTACTCATATTGGGAAAATCTGCAGAATCGAGGAGTGTTCTCACTTCTTCCAGAGTAGCCACATCCAGCATGATTACCCCCGATCCCGAATGAGCTGAATACACAGCCTGGCCGTTTTCGAACACCACCAGGTGTTCCTCAAAGCCGGCGATACCCCCCGTACGCGAATAATCAACAAGTATTGCCGGCGGGGGAGCGGAATCTGAACCTGATGGCCTTTCCTCCGTGCACCCCGCGCCTATGAGGAATCCTGTCAGGAAGAGGGTAATAATCAGCCATGAGAAAACGGCTTTGCCTCTGCGCTTCATTAGGATATTCCAGCCTCCGGATCTCATGTTTTCATTCGTATCTTCCATCTGATCGGATATAGAATTATCTGTGAGATTCCTGGATCAGGGGTTCAACTGACCAGGGCGTATTCTGTCTAAATTTGCAGGACGTCTTCATCCTTTCCCATAACCTTCTTTCTCCCGGGAATAATTTCCTCAACGGCGCTGATCAGTGTGTCGGTCTTCTCATTATTGAAAATCTCCCGAAATGCCCGGAGTTCGTTGGAACCCATGATAATAATACCCTTCTTTTTCATAGGGACGCCTTTCTCGTTCAGGGGATTGATCTCGATTGCAAGGGAGGCCTGCCGGGTCTTGGTGCCGGGCAGCTTAAGGATAGAGACCCCTCCAAGGGAAGTGCCCTTCCTCTCCCAGTCCTCGCCATTTTCGAGAAATGCCTTGAGATTTTGAGTAAGATCCATGCGAGGAGATCAGTGATTCAGACATAAAAGGATATAGCGCGGAGAACGAAAGAGAAGGGCTGCACATTCCGGGTCCATTTATGTACACTGTTGAAGTTTCGAAGGGGAATTTTTTTCCTTTTCCATGAGCGTTTTATGGACCCGGGACAGATGACATAATGAGTTGATTCATTGCAATCCGTTACCCTACCACCGGGCCAGCCGTTTAATCTTCATCTCACACTTGGCTGCGGCCAGGTGTTCCGCTGGACACGCGACGGAGAGTGGTGGACAGGTATAGTGGAAGGAAAAGTGATACGAATCAGGCAGGACGCCCGGACTCTTATATTCACGGGGGCGGATCATTCTTTCATTAACCATTACTTCCACCTGGATGCGGACCTTCCGGCCATCCTGGCTCACATCGATCGAGATGAGATAATCGGCAGTGCAATCAGAAGATGCGAAGGACTGAGGATCATCCGCCAGCCGGCCTGGGAATGCCTGGCGTCGTATATCTGCGCTACCTATGCAAACATCCCGGGGATAAAAAAGAGAATTTTTTTACTTTCCAAACGCTTCGGCGATTCCCTGGTCCCGGGGGAGGAGAAATATTACAGCTTCCCGACCCCCGAAACCCTGGCCCGGTCTGCCCCCTGTGATGTAAAGAGTTGCAGTCTGGGTTACAGGGCCCCATATCTCTGTGAAACGGCCGTGCAAATTGCCCGCGATCCCGGGTGGGAGGAGATCATGCGTTCTCTTTCCTACACAGACGCCAGAAAGGAGCTGCTCAAGTTGAAGGGAGTGGGTAAAAAAGTAGCTGATTGCGTCCTTCTCTTTGCTTTTCAAAATTATGATGCCTTTCCAGTGGATGTATGGATAGAGCGGATCATGAAATACTGCTACCAGGGAGAGGAAAATCTGAAAAATTATGACCAGATTGCCGGATCAGGCCGGCGCATGTTCGGGCAGTATGCAGGGTATGCGCAGGAATATCTGTTCTGTGACAGGAATGAAATCATTCCCTGGTCCTGATCAGGTGCCCATATCCCAGCTTGCCATATATTTCTTCTGATAATCGGTGAGATCATCGATCATAATGCCCAGTGAATCCAGTTTGGTTCGGGCAACCTGATCATCAATTTCTGCCGGTACGTCATGCACGCCGGGTGACAACTCCCTGCCGTGTTGTGCGATATAGAGTGTGCAGAGCGCCTGCAGGCCAAAACTTAAATCCATTACTTCTACAGGATGCCCCATCCCTTTTGGTATGGCCAGGTTCACCAGCCTGCCTTCAGCAAGTAAATGTATGGCCTTTCCATCAATGTGGTAGGTATCGATACCGTCCCTGCGGATGATCCGTTCCGCATGCGTTTCCAGCCAGTCAACATCAATTTCCACGTTGAAATGACCGGCATTGGCGAGAATTGCCCCATCTCGAAGCCGGGAAAAATGAGATTTTCCGATAATCGATGTATTTCCGGTCGTAGTGATAAAGACCTCCCCGATTTTGGCCGCATCCCTCATGGGCATGACCTGGAAACCGTCCATATATGCTTCCAGTGCCCGCCTTGGATCAACTTCGGTGACCGTGACCCTGGCCCCAAGGCCGTGCAATTTCCTGGCCAGGCCCCTTCCACAGTAGCCATACCCTGCAACTATAACCGATTTTCCAGCCATCAGCACATTGGTGGTAACCATTATTGCAGTAAGCGCACTCTCCCCCGTCCCGTGGACATTGTCAAAAAACCGTTTCATAGGGGTATCATTCACCGCAATGACAGGAAATTTCAGTTTTTTCGCTTCAGCCATTGCCCTTAACCTGTGAATCCCGGTAGTGGTTTCCTCACATCCCCCTATGACCCCCTCCAGGAGATCGGTGCGCCTGGTATGGAGATGATGAATAAGATCCATACCGTCATCGATGGTGATCTGGGGGCGGGCGTCGAGTACCCGATCAATTGCCTCGTAATATTCCTCTGTATTCGCGCCCCGTCTGGCATAGCACCTCACCCCTTCGACGCGGTCCAGGGCAGACGCGACATCGTCCTGTGTGCTCAACGGATTGCATCCTGTAATATGAACCTCTGCCCCGCCGGCCGCCAGGGTCTCTACAAGATTGGCAGTCTTTGCCTCCACGTGGAGTGCCATTCCAACCCTGAAACCTGAAAGTGGTTTTTCCCTGGAAAATTTTTCCCGAATCGCTCCCAGCACAGGCATATACTGGCGGGCCCATTCAATCTTCTGTACTCCTGTATCCATGTACACCACCGGTACTGCCGGAAACTTGGATCTCTTCCGGCATCCCTTGTATCCTATACATGTGCAAAGACCCTATTTAATCTCCACGCGCTCATCAGGTAATAAATACTAAAATGATAGGACTCGAATGATTTTACATGGTTCTGACGCGAAGGATAATTCCCTGTCTTGACATAAAAGATGGCCGTGTGGTCAAAGGAACGCATTTTATCGAACTCCGGGATGCGGGTGACCCGGTAGAACTCGCACAGCGATATAACGAACAGGGTGCAGACGAGGTGGTATTCCTGGATATTACCGCCTCCAAAGAGCAGAGGGCCACCATAATCGAGGTGATCAAACGAGCGGCGGATCAGCTGTTCCTTCCTCTTACCGTAGGCGGGGGCATCCGTTCCGTGGACGATATCCAGCAGATCCTTCGGGCCGGAGCAGACAAAGTAAGCATCAACACCAGCGCAGTGCTGGACCCTTCCTTGATTAACCGGGCAGCAGAGCGTTTTGGCACCCAGTGCATCGTTGTTGCCGAGGACGTGAGGAAGAATTTCGATCCCAATCCCGATGCCACACCCATAACTCTCCCCGATGGATCAACATGCTGGTACGAAGTGGTCATATACGGCGGGAGCAAGCCTACAGGAATTGATGCCATATCCTGGGCCAGGGAGGCAGAGGACAGGGGTGCAGGCGAAATACTCCTGACAAGCATGGAAACGGACGGCACCAAGAATGGTTTTGATATTCCCATCACTGCCGCAATCTCCGAAGAGGTGGGCATACCCGTGATAGCCAGCGGGGGTGTGGGAACGCTTGAACACTTCTATGATGGGTTTGTAAAGGGAAAAGCAGATGCCTGTCTTGCGGCAAGCGTCTTCCATTTCAAGGAATTCACTGTCCGCCAGGTCAAGGAGTACCTGGCCGGACGAGGCATTCCCGTACGGCTGTAAGATCAAGCTCAAGGGCGGCAACCGGTTGCTCAAGCTCGAATGCATTCAGTACCCCGGGGGAGATCTCCCCGAACACTCCAACTTTTAACCCACCTACAAGGATATCTCCCCTTCGGCCGGGAATAAATGCCGGATCCTCCGATTCCTCCACTGTACAGGGAGTGGACAACTCTCTGCACAACACATCCGACGCAGCGAATATCTCGCTGAAATCAGCTTCGGGATGCATGCTGACCGCTGCAACGGACTGGCTGGTCCGGGCCTCAAGCACCACGTCCCCCACTGCAAAGAGCCGCTGGGGCAGCTCACGGTGCACGTTCATCTGGAGTGTCTCCATAAGCAGGGGAAGGATGGTGGTACGCACAATCGTTTGATCCTCTGTTATCGGATGCATCACCGGCAGCGATCCCGGGTCATATTCACGCCGCATCATCCTGAAGAGCACCCGCTCGCTGGTCAGAGTAAATGGCATCATCTCCAGGTATCCCATGCCACAGAGGATCTCCCGTGCCAGATTCATCATCCTTACAAGGGGATGCTCCCTCCCGGCAGTAAAAGTGGACGGAAGCAGGGGCCAGATCTTATCATATCCATAGGCTATGCTCACGTCCTCGAAGATATCCCAGTCATGAAGAATATCGGCCCGGTAACAGGGGACCTGCACGGCGAGATGCTCAGGGCCGTCGGGGACGGCTCCATACCGCATAGCATGTAAACACCCGGCCATCTCTTCACCCGACAGGTCAAGGCCGAGAAGCGCCGCACACTCTCCAACCCGTACCCGTCGTGTTATCGGGGCAAGGGTTGGCATCTCACTGCCATCAATACTAATACTCTCAATTTCAGCACCGTTTTCGGCAAAAGCGGTGCAAATTATATTGACTGCCGTCATCACGGCCCGCTTGTCTGTTCCGGTGGTATCAAGCAGGATATTCCGTGTGGAAGTGGTCACCCGGGTGATCTCTCCGTTGATGATCGGCGGAAATGAGAGAACCCTGTCACGGGAGTCAACAATGAGAGGATACAGGGGGAATTTCTCCACAAGGTGAGCATAATACTTCCCCTTGGGATGTTCATTGAGTATCTCCGTCATTGTCATCTCCTTTTCAAAGTCCAGTGGGACAAAAGATGTCGCCGGATCTGCCGCAATATATCGGAACGGAGGACTTACCGCATCCAGATCATGAATCCCGATGGCCACCTTCCCCCGCCCTCTTCCCACCGCCCAGTGAAGGGCCTCCTGCAGGCCCATCAGGCTGACGATGGATTCCTCGTGCAAAGAGACATTCCTGATCACCGCAGAACCGAGGTAGGGGCGGATATCTGCGAGGCCTGGATCCACGGAAAATGACATTCCTGACGTGCTCACGCGATACCTGGGAAGCCCTTTCTCGATTCCAAGGAAGCCCCGCATGGCCCTGGCAACACCTTCCGTGGAGAAGAGATCCGGACGGTTTGCAAAGAACTCAATATCGGCATGGTCTTCCTCAATCCTCTCAATATCGGCACCGAACATAGGGATCCTGGAAAGGATGGTCTCACGGTCAGATCCGACCAGCTCTTCGAGATATTTGTATGGTAGACTGATAACTGGCATTCGCTCTCCTCAATTCCTCTCTTTTCGCATATCGCACACAGGACTTTCACGGACCCAGTCAATATCACTTCGATAGAGCTGTCGAAGGTCTTTTAACCCGATCTTCAGCATTGCCAGCCTGGATACTCCCAGGCCCCAGGCAAGTACAGGGTGGGAGAGGCCATTGGCTGCACAGACCTCTTCACGGAAGATCCCTGCCCCTCCAAGCTCCACCCACCCCAGTCCGTCCACCCATACTTCAGGCTCTACGCTCGGCTCGGTATAGGGGAAATAGCCAGGCCTGAACCTTACATCCTCAAAACCCATCTGGACATAGAATTCCCGCAAAAACCCAAGCAAATGGCGGAAGTTTACGTTCCTGTCCATTACCACCCCCTCTAGCTGTTCGAACTCGGGAAGGTGGGTCGGATCAATGGCTTCCCTGCGGTAGACCCTGCCGATTGAGAAGGCTTTTTGCGGGGGTTCCGGGTTGTCATGCAGGTATTTGATAGTAAGACCGGTGGTATGGGTGCGAAGGACACACTGCTCTGCCCTGGTTTTACTCCAGGTACCACCCCATCCGGTAGAGGATGTGTCTCCGCCGTGTTCATGCATATCCCTGACATCCTCCCATCCAGGCGGGAGGTCACTCTTGCAGTCCAGGAAGAACGTATCCTGCATCTCCCTTGCCGGATGATCCTGGGGCTGGAACAGGGCATCAAAGTTCCAGAAGGAACTCTGAACAATATTGCCATAGATTTCCACAAATCCCATGTCCAGTAAAATCTGCCTCATCTCGTTGAGCAACCGCTGGTAGGGGTGAATTTTTCCGGGATATGTGCGGCGCGGGGGAGTATTTACACTAAACTTTCTCAGCCGGAGATTCTCCCAGTCCCCGGAGATGATCTGCTCCTGGGTGAGCCTTCCTGTCTCCTCCACAAGATCAAGCCCGCCCGCTGTAAGCTCCCCTCCTGCAGTGGTGAGAGAGATGGTGTAAGTGACAGATTCCTCCTCCCGGACCAGTCCCCTTTTCAGGAGCTGTTTGAGACCTTCCTGGTCGGATTCCGGCCTTGCCAATCCCCTTTCGTCGGCTCCCTCCGGGGCCTCACCCGTTTTTGTCACCTGGCCGCTTTTGATAGTGACCCACCCTTTCTTTTTCATCCAGCCAATCCCTATACGGGCGAGAGGATGCATTTGAAGCTCCTTCATCCCGATGGAATCCCCGAAAGAGTTGTAGAGCTGGCGTTCAGGAAGTCCGGCATCCCGATATTTTTCGCCTTCCGGCGTAAGGTGATGGGAGAGCGATACATTCCTGTCCACCCGCGCAAGATTCTTCTCACTGCACAGGTGGGCGTACTGTATCACCGATTCCTCCGAGGTTTCCAGTTCTCCCGCAAGGGTCGCAGGATCTGCTGATTTCAGGGGTGCGAGTGCCAGAAGCAGCCTTTTTTCATTTCGCGTCAGTTCCATACCCTACATCTCCACCATATGTTCAACTTCATCCATCTTCTCCCGGAAATCCCTTAAAAATGTCACAACCCTCTCTGCAGTCTCTTTTTTACATTGTCCACACATCATCGCACCGGAAAGACATTTTTTCCTGATTTCCTCAAGCTCACGGTCATCCTCCACCATGTAGAAAAGATTCAGAAGGAAGAGCGGGCACTTCTCCGGCTCACCACCCAGTTCTTTCTGTTCGGCCAGCGTCGGTCGTCCTCCAGTGAATGCAGCCATTATTTTCTTTTTCACTACCGCGTCAGGTTCAGTAAAACTGATTATGCTTTCAGGTATGCTGCTGGACATCTTGCCTCCCTGCAACCCGGGAATAAACCGATGGTAGGTTGAGGAGGGGGTGAAGAATCCAAAACCTCCGTGTGCCAGTTCTATCCGGCGTGTCTCTGCAGTAACATCCTGGCAGGTCGATCCGGGGATATCAACATGGCCTTCATACTTCTTTGATCCGGGAAATGTCCGGTGTACCTCCAGAAGGGCCTCCGGAGGAGCATTCTTGGACCTGACACTAATATACTCCCCCCTGTCCTCAATGGTGAACATCCTGAGCTTGTGGGTCACACCTCTGGTAAGGCGGATGTGGGGATCCTGGTCAATTCCAACCGGTACAATAGTCGGTGCGGGCTGGCTGTCCAGCTGGGGAAAAAGGATATCGGCCACCTGGGTGATCACGCTGATGGTATGAGCAAGGGAGGTGTCGGAAGAAAATCCATAAATCGACTGGAGTTCTGAAAAATTCACTTTTGTTGAAGATTCAAATGCCAGGTCCTTCAGCCTCTCGTTCCGGCTCTGGAAATATGTCACTCCCTTGTATCCCAGGGCGTACAGGCATTGCAGGTATTCCTTACCGAACCGGTCGCACTGATTCCAGCTGATGTCCCGTACCGCATGGGCTTCACGGTCGGCAATCGCGATGTATCCGGATCCTCCCTGCTGTATATGCCATACCACCTCCCGCATCACCAGGAGGTGCCCGAGATGGGGGTGGCCGGAGGGCATAAACCCTGTGAGTACATGGAATGGGGTTTTATAGCGAATTGCTTCGGCAATGTGGCCATAATCGCGGTGTCCTACCACGATGCCCCTTCGCATAAAATAGGGCACCTCGGGGAGGAGACCTAAAATAGTATCTATCGGTTCGATGCCGAATTCGGAAAAAAGTTTCTCGATATCGACGGTCTGCTGGCTTGACCAGGGATTGATCTCCTGCTGCATCCTCTTCAACTCACAGTTTCACGCGGGCAAATTCAACGTATTGGATACCTGTACTATATTCACAACCAAACAACATCTTCTTTTTCACACTGTGAGCAAGCCGGACAGAACGTGATATAGTGCTCATCGGCAGGCTCAGCCCTCCTGCGATGGCATGAACAAGCATCTCGGAATGGGTCTTTTGTCCAGAATAAACCCGGAAATGGTGTCCGAATTTATAACCGGTCCGGGGTGTGTATCCCAACTTCCGTAGATCTTCGTAGACATGGAACTTTTCCTGCAGTTCCACATCATTCGCGGCAACAGATTCTTTATACACCCCCAGATCCTGGCATTCTCCGTTCCTCCGAAGAGCCAGGCGCCCTGTGCCTGCCAGGTACAATATTTCCAGAGGGGAGAGCATGATCCGCGTATCATCAAGGCGCATGCCATACGATTGCATGCCAGGTGCGTTCATCTCTGATGTGGAGATTATCGCCGCTTTCCCAACAAGGATTCCTTCGAGCGGCTTGGGGTCTATCTCACCTGATATATCGGGAAGGACAGCTATTTTCACTTCATAGTAGGTGAGTTCATTCTCATCATCGACCACAGCCAGGACATGCTGTTTACGCATATGTGCCGAAGCGGTGGCCTCTTTGAGAAGCACGTCAAAATCAATCAAATCCCGTTCGGAAAGTACTCTCACAAGATACTGGGAACGCCCGCTTCCGGGCCGCTGACCCCTTTTGAATACCCGGAAGTCATGCGGACCTGTCTGAATTGCATATCCCCGCTCCCTGATATCCCGATATACAAGAAAATTTCTTAAAAAATCGGATTTTTGAGCAAAAAGTGAGAGGAGACGGTCAAAATCGTACCTGGGTATCTCGATTTTGGCCCGCTGGACAAGATACGCTGCTTCTTCGGGAGCCAGGCGAAGGCCTGCCTTCTCCGGCCGTCCATACCCGCTCTGCTCGTACAGCGATCGTCCTTCAGGGCCAAGTATAACCCGGGGCCCGTCAAATCTGGCTTTCATTTGGGAATTATTGATCGTCTGCGGTAATAATATGCATCGTACCTGATGGAAACGGATATAATTTGCCGGAAATCTACTCAAAAAAATGAAATAAACCATATGCTGCAATATATTAGTGCAATGAGTTTTCGGAGATGCCCGGGCTCCCCCGCAACGCAAGAGAGATTACAAACATCATTCATAAGAAACACCCGGAGTTCAGAATAATTATTGATATAACGAATATTTACAGATGGTTTGAGAAATAGAAGATAATAGTTATAATGCGATGGGATCTCAGACTCCGGCTTATTGGATTACATAAGTAATACTTTTGTAATACTTCCTGGTGAAAGCCGACCCAGTTGTAGAAGCACTTATAGAAGGGTACAAAAAAAATTTGTACCTGTTACGAACACAGGGAACAGCGGCCCTGCCATGAAATGCTCTCCTCAAGGCAGAGTCGGACCCGCTGATCACTCAGCATTATGAGTGGGCATCGCCAGGTCATATGAGGCATTTTGCTTCTCTTTTTATGAGGAGGAATACTATCTCACAAAATATCCCTTACTTCATTTCATTAAAAAAATCGAGTTTTGGAAATTTACAGGGCCAGTTCCCGTACTTTCCTGATATTGCCTGCATCATCCCTCCTGTCGTCCACAGGAGTCTCACAGATGAGAGGGCGGCTGCGGAACACTTCGTGCTGCAGGATATGGGAAAACCCCTCTTCGCCTATTTGCCCGAGACCGATGTGCTCATGCCTGTCAAGGCCGCCGCCCAGTTCGCCCTTCGAGTCATTTAAATGGACCAGCTTGATCATATCCAGGCCTATTTCCTCGTCAAATGCGTGCATCACCTCCCGAACACCCTCTGTCGTCCGTAAATCATACCCTGCTCCGAACGCATGACAGGTATCAAAACAGACTCCAACCCTTTCGATGCGGGTTATACCCTCTAAAACCGCCCTGATATCTTCAAAAGTGCTTCCTACACCGTTCTTTTCCCCGGCAGTATTTTCCAGCAGGAGCATGACTTCATTCTCCTCGTCCAGAAATGACGTGTTAATGGCCTCAATAACACGCATCCGTCCATTTTCTATTCCATCCCCAAGATGATGACCGAGATGGGTGACCAGGTAAGGTATTCCAAGTTCTGCACATCTTCGGAGTTCTGCTGTCAGGGTCTCCACTGATTTTTTATAAATCTCCTCCCTTGGGGTGGCCAGATTTGGAAGGTATGGCATATGGTCCACGGGAGGGTAGATTTTCTTCCTTTTTACCTCTTCGCGGAATTGATTCGACTGCTCGGGATCAAGAGGTTGAAACCTCCATCCCCGGGGATTCCTTGAAAATATCTGGAACGTATCGCATTCCGCCTCCCGGGCTCTTTCCACTGCCCGGACTATAGATCCGGCAATAGAGACATGAACACCTACTTTCACCATTTAATAAAGTCCTCTACAAGAACTGATGCCCACTTCATAAAAAACCTGTGCAATGGTCGTAATTATTGGGGATGCGGAGATAATACTCCGGAAAAATCCATATTTCAGTCTTACCACCTGATTTGAAAAAAATTGTATATCGTTCAATTATGAGTGCGTTTCCGCCAATATATGCTGAACCTCTTCGAGTACGATTTCCTTTTGGAAGGGCTTGATGATGTACCCCGATGCACCGTACTTCACCGCATCACGAACCGTAAATTCCTGATGATCCCCGGTACACATCACCACCTTTATTTCAGGATTGATCTTCATTATCTCCTTTAATGTCTCAATTCCTTTCATTTTGGGCATGATAAGATCGAGGATCACCATTTCAGGCGATAATTCCTTGACCTTATCTATACATTCCAAGCCGTCACCTGCCTCTCCGACGATCTGGTGCCCTTTTGATATAAGGATCTGCTTCAGCAGATACCTGGCAAGTACCGAATCATCAACTAGTAGAATATTCCCCATCTGTTTGAAGTGAAAAAACTTTTATGCTTAAATATCTTCCTATGGTTAAAAAAAACTCCTGGTCGCTGCCCCGAAAATCCGGCTCCCTCCAGCCAGTTGCATAAACAGTAGATTCACAGTGCGATGGATTTTGTCCGTCCTGTCACAATTTTTCCCCTTATCGGGCACACATATAAAATCCAAAAATGTGTTATTCTTATTATTAATGTCTTATCGGACCATGAACTGCAGAATTCAATATTGAACCGGAGGCATCTAATTAATATAAATACCCTGTTGGTCAGACAATTTTGCGGTGAGCGGGGGTTTCCCGGCTTACCCGGACGCCTGATTTCGTGTGACTGCCAGGTAAAAATGAGTGCCTCAACAGCCAGGCAGAACAGAGATTTGGGCTTTCGAAAAGATGAAGGAATGCAATGATGGCAGGGCCATCGGTCGGCGGTCCTGCCAGTCCATGCTCAATCGGCTACACGGTGTAATGGTTTCAGCAGCCAGCGATACGGTAAGAATATGACTGATTCCTCAAATACCATATCTATTTTTTTGGCAGGAGATATGAAACTTCCTCCAGTACTTCACGCCCAAATACAGATGTGGCTGCGTTTCCACCCATATCCCTGGTCCTGATCCCCCTGGAAATAACGTGCTGTATGGCCTCCTCAACCAGATCGGCACACTGCGGTTCACCGATGTGGCGGAGAAGAAGGGCTGCGCTCCTGAGAGCGGCGATAGGATTGGCGATATCCCTGCCGGCGATATCAGGGGCACTGCCATGTACCGGTTCGAACAGGGCATGCCGCTCGCCGATATTGGCACTGGGAAGGAGTCCCAGTCCTCCCACCAGGTATGCCACCACATCCGAGAGTATATCCCCGAACATGTTGGTGGTGACTATGACATCATACCGGTCCGGGTTCTGGAGCACATCAAGGCAAAGTGCATCAATATAGCATTCCTTGTAGGGCACTCCCTCACGATTGGCCACATCAATACAAATATCGCGGAAAAAGACATCTGACTTAAGCACATTGGCTTTATGGCCCAGGGTGAGATCCCTGCGCTTCCTGGCAAGAGAACAGGCATACCTGGCAATTCTTTCACTCCCTATCCGGGAGATGCACCTGAGTGTACATGCCGAATCCTCCTCGATCTTCTCGATTCCCGAGTAAAGCCCCTCCGTATTCTCCCTTACAATGAGCATATCAAACTTCTTTCCCCATACAGGACGAACATTGGCATATAAATCCAGCGCCTTGCGTATCTGTACGACCACACTTTTATAGTCAGGCGATGGGGGAGTTGTGATGGCCCCGAAGAGGATGGCATCCGCGGTGCCGAGGAGTGAAATGTCTTCCGGACTGACTGCAGAACCTGTCCGTTCCCACCGCCCATATCCCACTTCAACATCAAAAAATTCGATATCCGGGCATAGTCTCGATATCACGGCCCTGGCCACGGGTGTGACCTCCTTTCCGATACCGTCTCCCTCAACCACTGCGATTTTCATTGTGCACTCTCCATTTATTCAGAAGGTCCGTCACCGCTGTAAAGACCGTATAGGGACTGGCACCCCAGTGCACTACCGCTCCGAACTTCCCGTTATACAGGCCGATTCCTTCCCTCTGCCCCCGGCAGCATCGGGCGATGAATGGTTCTTCTGCCACGATATTGAGAGGACATATGTCTTTTAATTCGAAATTTTTCCCGTAACACTCGTTCAATAACTGGGATGCGGTCATGCAGCCTGCGACCGTCTCCCCTCCAAGCATCAGATCGGAGTCCAGGGTTTTTACAAATCCCGAAGCACGGCAGGGATAGACCTCCGCGCCTACCTGTGAAATATCCCGCAGATTATGCTCAAAAAGAATATCAAATTCCCCGAAAAGACCGGTTTCCTCCAGATCCCTGATAGTTGCTGAAAGTGTCGGACGGGGGGGTATTACATCATACACATGGACCGTGGTGAATGCCGACATGTCAGGGTCCATTACAAAGGTGGTGTGCTCGTCAAGTCCGGTAAATATTGTGCACCTGTTTCCACTCTCCATCGCCAGTTGCACAAGTTTTACCCGGTTATTTAACTGAACCTTTTGCGGATGGACCCCTATATCCGGGGGTCCGGCAATAACACGGGTGTTTTTCACCTCTCTCATTAATCCTGACCCCACTGGGTCAGGCTCCACTTCCAGCACCTCGAACCCGTCTCCGCGTTCCCGGATAAGATAGTTGGACAGGAAGTATACCATATCACCGCATGGCCGTGTTGTTGCGAGTCCGATATGCTTGTATTCGCGCGGAAATATCATTTCCTCTTCCTCAGGTAAGCCACCAGGCCACCGGCCTGGAGAATGTCAAGCATTTTTTGGGAAAGTGGTCGAATCCGGTAGACGCTGGGTCCGATTTTCACATTTCCTTCCCCCAAATCCGCTTTGATCATTTCACCCTCGGCACATTCACATACGCATTCAATCACAGGTAAACCGACATTTATTGAATTGCGGAAGAATATGCGGGCAAATGTAGGTGCGATCACCGCCTGTACACCTGCCTCCTTCAGGGCTATTGGTGCCTGCTCACGTGACGAGCCGCACCCGAAATTCTTCCCGGCTATAAGAATCGATCCTTTCAACCCGGCGGCCAGGGTCGGATCAAGGTCTTCGAACACATGCTCTGCCCATAGACTTCGATCTTTGGTACGGAGGTATCTTCCGGCAATAATCACATCCGTATCGATATCAGTTCCAAGACATACAGCTTTTCCTTCAATACGCATTTTTATCCCTCCGGTTCTGTCAATTCTCCCCTGACCGCACTGGACGCCGCCGTTGCCACCGAACAGAGATAGATATCTCCTCCAACACCCATCCGGTTCTTGAAGTTGCGGTTGGCTGTGGAAAGGCAGACCTCTCCCTCCCCGATAGCGCCCATGTGAGCACCCAGGCACGGGCCACATCCCGGCGGCAGAAGGGTGCACCCCGCCTTGAGAATATCGCCAATAACCCCCGTACTCACCGCCCTGAACAGAACATCACGGGATGCAGGGGCAACGATTGTACGGACTTTTACCTTCCTGCCTTTCAGGAGCCTGGCAAACCGGAATAGGTCATCATAGCGGCCGTTGGTGCAGGTGCCCACGAAGACCTGGTCGATGTGGAGTCCCGCCATATCGTAAACCGGCCTGATTGTGTCCACACGGGGAGGAACCGCCACCACAGGTTCAATATTTTCCAGGTTGAATGTCTGTTCCTGCCGGTACCTGCATTCTTCCGGCTCCTGTATTTCCACATTATGGCCCAGTTTACCAAGGTGCCGTACGGTGATGGAATCCGCGTAAAACAGGCCATTTTTTGCTCCTGTTTCCACCACCAGATTGCAGAGGGTCTGACGGGAATCCATCGAAAGGTGCCTGCATCCTTCCCCGATAAATTCCAGAGCTTCGTATGTGGCTCCGTCCATTCCAAGAGTCCCGACATAGGTGAGAGCAAGGTCCTTGGCCTCTGCCGGCTCCTGAAGTTTCCCCTCCAGGTTGATGGCGATCGTCTCTGGGACACGTATCCATGTAGACCCCGAAGCCCATATGGCGGCCATATCGGTGGCTCCCACACCGGTAGCAAATGCCCCGAAAGCGCCCAGTGTGCAGGTGTGGGAATCTGCACCCACGATTATCTCCCAGGGAAGCGCATTCCCCTCGCCCATTACCTGATGGCAAATGCCACTTCCCACATCGCAGAAGTGAATCCCCCTGGAACTGGCGAATTTGCGGAGCTCGGACTGAAGGGTTGCCGTAGTTGAGTTATTCGGCGGCGTGATATGGTCAAAGAGCACGTATATCCTTTCAGGGTCGTAAATCTCCCCGGTGGCCATGGCCTGCCATGCCTCCAGGGTAAGGACCCCGGTTCCGTCATGGACATATGCCCTGTCCACCTTCCTGTCCACGTACTCACCTGCACCAGCCTTCAGGATTCTCTCGGAGAGTGTACTCATGGAAAAACCTCCTTCTGGGCGTGCCGTATCAGGGCAGTCAGCGTATCGGGGGTAATACCACACTTGCTCTCACCGAGTTCCTTCACTTCGTCAAGGATCTGGCATATCTGGTTTTCATTGAGCGAATACCCGAGGCTGGTCACGACATGTTCCAACGCCTTCTTGCCGGTATGCTTTCCCAGGATAAAACGGCGCTTCTGCCCCACCATCTCGGGAAGGATAAACTCATACGTGGACGGATCTTCAAGAATGGCGGCGATATGAATTCCACTCTCGTGGGAGAACGCATGATCACCCACCACAGGTTTTGTCTTCTCTATCATAACGCCTGAATACTCTTCAACAAGCCTGGAAAGGACATACAGGTGGGAGAGATCGTACTTGTCAACGCCGCCCTTCATCCTGACGCCGACCAGCACCTCTTCGAGGGCTGCATTGCCAGCCCGTTCTCCGAGGCCGTTGACCGTCGTATGCAGCTGAAACGCACCGGCTTCGGCGGCGGTAACCGTGTTGGCAGTTGCGCACCCGAGATCATTATGGCAATGGGCACAGAGGGGTTTGTCCAGGAGAGAGACAAGGTCGCTCATGATCCTGTACATCTCAGTAGGATACAGGCATCCCACTGTATCAGCAAAAGAGAGGAGATCGGCCCCCCTCTCCTGCCCCGCCAGGTACACTTCCTTTAAAAATTGTATATCTGTCCTGGATGCATCTTCTGCCGCAAATCGCACCTTAAGATCATGATCACGCGCCAGGTCAATCATATCCAGTGCATCTGCGAGGACAATGTCCCTTGGTTTTTTGTATTTATGGCTGATATGGAGGTCTGATGTAGCGATAAAGATACTGACCATCTCCACATCGCAATCGATGGCAGCTTCAATATCGGTCTTTCTGGCCCTTGCCAGGCAGCATATGCGGGCATCAAGCCCCATCCCGGCAATAGCGGATACACATTCCTTTTCATATGGCGAGACAATAGGAAAACCCGCCTCGATAACGTCCACCCCTATCTGATCAAGGATATGTGCGATATTTTGCTTCTCTTCACAGGTAAACGAGACCCCGGGAGTCTGTTCGCCGTCTCTTAAAGTCACATCACAGATTTCAATATGCCACGGTTTCATGCTGCCTCTCCTCAGGACAAGTTCCGGTCACAACCACCGTCCTTGGCTTTGACACAGGACGGATATTTTCTCTGAGCCGCTCACCATCATTCGCGCTGATCATCACAGGGTCAGCCCATTCCAGGTAGCGGAGCGGATCATACGAGGTCTGGCCCCCTGTCATCCCCATGCACCGGTTCACGAGTATGATGCAGAGCAATGGGATTTCTTTTTCGTACACGTCAATCAGGCTGCCAAGCCCGCTGTGCAGGATTGCATAATCACCGATAAGTGCCACACCTGTGCTGCGGGCTGCTACTCCTACTGCAGAGCCCAGTCCATAGCTCGCAACACCTATCCGGTAAGGGGGATTCAGGGTCAAAATAGAACATCCGGCATCCGGAATCACCTTTATCCCGCTTTCTTTTAAAAGATCAAATAATCCTTTAAAGGGGCATTTTTGGCAAAAAGTTCTGTAATATCCTCTTTTTTCCATCGTTTCCGCGATCTCCCCGCCAGTCGGGGGCTGCAAAAACCTGTGCTCCTTTACAAAGGGTCTTCCCAGTTCCCTTGCATGTGCCAGAACAGAAGGTGCTGCCGGGGGAGGATAAACCGTAACCACCTGCGATCCGGCCTGTTCTGCTCCCACTCCCACTTCTCCTCCGGTAAGCCAGTTCAACGGGGAATCTGCCGACCACCTGAACATATCGGCAAGGATTCGTTCTGACTCAATAGCCCGGCCCTTCATGGTCAGTCCTCTGTCAGCCAGCCTTCCTTTCCCGTTTCTCCTGTTCACCCTATCCGGGTCAGCTTCCCCAAATAGAAGGTTTGGAGTAAGCCGGATGATGGCTGGCCTGGAGAACATCTCAGAAACCCGGAACGCTTCCTCAACGCTCCTGAAGCATGTCCCGGGACCCGGTTCAAGTACCGGAACCTGTGCGAGTTCTCCATAATACCGGGAATCCTGCGCATTCTGTGAGCCGGCTGCCTCGAGGTCATCGCCTGCCACGAGTACAACCCCCATCTCCAGTCCCTGAGTGGTGGCCTGGATCAGGGGGTCGGCACAGGCATTGATCCCTACATTTTTCACTATCACTGCCGCCCGCCTGCCTGACAGCGAATCGCCGAGAGCATACTCCATTCCTACCTTCTCATTTACAACCAACTCGGCCCCTGTCTTTTCTGCAAGCCCGTTGATTGGATATCCAGGGACCGCATATATCCGTTCAGCACAGGTAAGAAGTGCCTCGCCGAGGATTTGCTCCCCATAAATAATGCTCATTCATCCCTCCCGGGGACCAGGTCACATCCGCTGCAGGCCACACACATGGATAACGCCTGAGTCGGATCGAGCCCTGCTTCCTTCAGTGCCCGGCAATGTACGTCATAAAGTCTGAGCAGCCGTTCCTGGGAAGGTCTCTCCCGGTCGGAAAGGTCCGCAGCCGGATTCAGCGGTCTTAATATGGGGATTACCCCCATTCGGGTAAGCCTGCGGATACAGGCTTCCATCTCCCCGTCTGTCTCCCCAAGACCGATTAACACATTGGAGAATACATGCCCCTTCCCGAAGAGCTGAACTGAGCGTTCCAGAACATTCCATATAAGTGAATAATCAAGCCCGGGACACATTTTTGCAAAGAGCCCTTCGGTAGCGGCTTCAAGATTGAATTTGACCTCTTTTACTCCCAGGGCGGCCAGCCTTTCCGGACTTTCCTCTGTGGGATATATGGATACACCAACAGGAATACCTGTACGAGTTATCCTTTCCACGACCGATTCCACATACTCCTGTTCCTCTTCCGGGCTGTACAACACTCCGCTGGTGATTGATATCGCATCGATACTATCCCTTACTGTTGCCACCATTGATTCGATCTCCTCGATGCTTTTTCTTCTTCCCGCAATTGCGGGAACCCGGCAGTAGAGACAGTTGTATATGCAGCCGCTTGTTACCGTGATATAGGCCTGCCTCGGGCAATGCAGCGCAACAGGTTCGAGACGGCCCCTGACAATCTCCCCTTTTACCACGATCTCAGCTTTTCCGCCTCCAAGATGCGTGAGTATCAACCCGGAGTCGTTATCCACCGCCAGCCTCACCCTCTGTGTATTTCTGGCGAAAAATATTGCACCGGCTGTTCCTGCTCCCGGACCTGCCGTTGAAGTGGCGATATATTCACCTGCAGGTTCTCCGCACAATCGCACCGATCCCCGCGAGAGGAGATCTGCCTTCAGGTCTTTCCATCGCATAACAATAGCGCCTCCTCGTACCGGGTGTAGAATGGAATCGCAGCCACGGCACCTACAATTCCCCTTCCCTCTAAAACCAGTTCCAGTCCTCTTGCCCGGAGGGTCCCCACAAGTCCCGGATCCACCTGTCCCCTTTTCACCTTCCAGGCATAATCAAGGAGTTCCATGGGATCAAAGCCAGTATAGGCTGCCATGCCCGTTTCGCTGGAAAGCGTGTACTGCTCAAGGAGAGACCTGAACCGACCAATTAACCCGGCAGGGTCTCCGGTGGCGAATTCACAGACGATACTCACGCAGTTCTTGGTCCTGAACTGAACCGGGAAGAGCTGTACGATGGTATGGGAAAGATACCGTGAAGACTCGTCCTGCACCGCCCGGGCGATGTTATGGGCGAGAGTCCAGGTAGCCCCCTCCTGCGGAGTGTCAGTATCATCCACACCGATGAGAACACGCTGTCGCCGCGGGATCCAGATAGTCGCCCCTGCCTTTCGGCCGCCTCCCGCCGGATCACTCTGGCATTTAAGCACTCCTCCGGCATATGACCGGCAACTCGCTGCTCCCACTCCTCCTCCGCCAAGCCCTTCATACGAAATAGCGATCTGGTGATCATCCAGGACTACTCCGCGAATTCCTGCAGGAAAAGTTGAACCCTTCAGGTCCAGTTCAGCATTGCCGGGGGTCAGCAAATACCGCATACTGCTTCCGACGTTTCGTACCGACCTTACAACGGGGCTCTTTGCATAGTGAAGGCGCGACCACATTGCCCCGCCAATACAATCGAAGAACTCGATCAGTTCAACATTATCGCCTGTTTCGTCGGCAACTCCGACTATTTCAGGATACCGGATAATGTAGGGATCATCCAGATTCATCATAAAGCCCCGCCGCCACCATCTCCCTTTTTGCCCAGAGTATTGCCCCAAGAACTCCGATTCTCCCCTTGTTCACGAAGGAATCGATAAATGAAATCCCCGAATTTTTTCCAGAAAATAGAGCCGGACTTCTCCTTAACCATATCAGGAGTATATATATGCATGGTTTGTCACCGAGAATATCGTTAACAGGATATTCGGCAACAACTCTATTTAAGGAGATCGATTAGTGATCAAAAAAGAGAGAGAATTAAAGGATTTTATCGAGTTCAAACTTGAAGGGACCAAGACTGCCCCCGAAATTCCCGGCACTGATAAATTTGACACCCGGGACGGTGGTGGCTGCCCTGATTCCTTCAGCCATAGCATCTGCCACACACTTCTCATCGAGTCCATCGATTACGATTTCGTATACCGAGGATATTCCGGCAGGAATCTTGCTGTCGGGAACTTTATCCCGGAGGGTCGGGCAATACTTCTCATTGGTGCTGGCGGGCATGAACTTGTACTTGTTGGAACCTACCTTCGAGCCGCTGGCAACCACACCACCCGGGAAGCTGGTGATTACCCCGCAGACTGCAGCGATGGCATCAACTGCAGCCTGGGCACCCATCAGCGCCGCCATCTGGTTCTCTCCCATGACGAAGAAATTTCCTCCGGCCACACCTTTGATTATTCCAAATTCCTCTTCACCGACATATTCACCTTCCATTATTGGAATAACCCAGCACTTCCGGCCGCCAACGTCCTTTTTATACTCGTATCCGTCACCGAAGAAATGCAGTTTTACCGCAATCTTCTCTTCGACATCATGAAGACCGTCGAACACGGCGGTTGTCGCAGAGGTCAGGACACATTCGGCAAGGCGCTCCACAACCTGTTCTTTCAGCTTCTTTTTAGATGCACAAATCAGGATGGCAATTCCGGGCCTTCCGTCAGGGGTCTCGTCTAACGACAGGACTCCTTCAATACCTGCTTCACAGGGACAGCCTATAGCCGACGTGGCAAAGCCGGTAGCCTCAACGGCAGCCCGGTAGGCCCACTCCTCAGTTACGGCCGTAATAATAATCCTGGAAATCCAGGTAGGAAACGCCTCTGCATAAGTACTATCAATCGCAACTCCGTTAATTTCCATTTTATTACCTCTTTTACACAAACATAACATGATGTAGATAGAATAAATTTTCTAAATGCCTTTCCCCTGTTCAAACATTAACAGTGGAAAGGAGAAGGGAATTTTACCCCCTCCCATTCATAAAATTAAAGGGAGTGATTTACCCGGAATTTTCGTATTATTTCATTAAACAAAGCAAGTATGAAAGAAAGAGAAATATTGAGGACCCAGATTGACGAAGAGAACTTTTTATATAATATATTAGCTTTACTATTTTATTCTGATATCTACTATGGATCGCAGGATTCTC
>DATKYO010000033.1:0-8521 GCA_035528475.1 Methanoregulaceae archaeon
ACCGCTCCCTCCGAATAAGTTGTCGAGATGCCTGCGACCAGGGTATTTCTTATTGTGTTTCCGCTAAATATCGCATTATTGAACCCTGAGACCTGGTCAAGGTATACTCCTGCCACTGCGTTATCGATCACATTACTGTTGACTGCAACATCTTCAAGATAGATACCGGTCACAATACCGCTGTCACCGGAATTTTCAATCAGGTTATCGGAGATTTGCCCGTCATAAAAATCCCCCACCATCATGCCGTCGAAACATTCGGTGAAATGATTGTCCCGGATGGTCAGGTGAGGTGACTTGACTGCCATGATTCCCCGGTACATCTGCTGGAATGAACAGTTGGTAACAGTGAGATTTTCGGAACGGAGTGCCATGACCCCGTCGCTGTTTGCCGTGAAGGTGTAGTCCCTTACCTCTGCATTGTCGCAGGCGTAGAGGAAGAGAGCCCCGAGGTTATCCGAGCTGTCGACCGAAAGATTATCGGTCGCTTCGAAATACCAGACCGGTTTTCCATCAACCAGGTTGGTCTGGTCGATCTGGTTTCCCGGGAGGACTCCGGGGTCCAGGACTAAGGGACTCATCCAGAAGTTATAGACATTGCCATCCATCGTGTTTCCGGATACCGTGGAGTTCGTGATGCCGATAAATCCCATGCCGGTATCCGAATTGGAGTCCACCGTATTGTCCGTGATTATCATATCGGAGCAGGTCTCGATCCGATAGGCGAGTTCCACATCGGTGTTATAGAAATGATTGTCAACAATTTCAACCCCGGACGTGCCGTAGGTCATGATCCCGTAGATGCCTTTCCCGGTCGTTCCCGGGTTCTCCTGCAGGGTGTTGTTCCGGATAATAACTCCCCCGGATGGAATAAAGAGGCCGATCGATCCGCCCGACCCGGAGATCACGTTATCCGCAATCGTCAGGTTGTGAACGAGTCCTTCTGCAGTCCGTGCGACTATCCCTATTCCCGCACCGCGTTCCTGGGTGATTGAATTCCCGGAAATAATGCCGTTTGTCGTGGGATTCGCGCTTCCGCTGCTGATAATTGCAACTGAGTATCCGACCGGATTTTGGAACGTACTGTCGGTGATGGAATAATCATCCGTATCATAGAGGACAACGCAATCCTGGGACACATCGAATGTGCAGGACGAAATATCGACGCCTGTTATGTTCTCTCCTGTTACTGCGGGATAAGTCAGTTCCCTGTGTTGCTCCTTATGATGGACGACCATCAGCTCGAGGAGTTCTTCGCCGTCATTCTGCAGGAGCACCGCGGAGCTGTTTGCACCGGTGATGTTCAACCGGTAGAGAAGAGTGTCCGGCGACTCGAGCGTGACCCCGAACTCTGCCCCGGACGCATCGATAACCGGGAACCCCGTTCCTGTGTCTATTCCCGTGAGGGTGAGGCTCCGGTTGACGACCACCGCCTCGTTGTACTGTCCACTGTAAATTTCGATCGTGTCCCCGTCAACGGCATGATTGACTGCGTCCTGGATGCTCGTGTAGTTGCAACCCGAATCGCAGACCGTTATGGTTGCGGCCATTGCGGGAATCGAGCAGAAAGCCAGCAGCCCGGCAATTATGATGATCAGCCGTGCTATAGGTACAAGTTTTGTCATTATATACCACCTTGATTATATGATGCAGGATATGGCCCGCTCTTACCTAAAAGATTACCTCTGGTATATGTACCGGATCAACGACGATATCACGAGAGGGGGATCTCCCCGGGGCAATACCTGAAATTTTGATTTCAGGCCGTTATCAGACCCTCCGGTAGGTTGACGGTGAGCTGCCGTCCCGGAATCATGGTTTTTCTCCAGGGTTCAGATATGCATGTCGTGTATCTGGGGAGTGTCACCCCGGCATTGATCTGAATGGCAGAAAAACCCCGGGTAGCGAAAGAATCAACGGACGTCAGGCCGAAGTATTTCCATTAATATGTCAAAACAACCATCTCTCCTTATATCATGAATGGACCATCCACCCGTCAGAAAATGTCCCCAAACGAGCTGATGATCGTAATCGTCATCTCCCTTGGTTCTTTTATGGCAGGACTTGACGCCACCATCGTCAATATCGCCCTTCCCTCGATAGCCAAAGCATTTGATGTCTCAACTGTGACCGCATCCTGGGTGCTGAACGCCTACCTGATCATCCTGGTCAGCCTGCTGCTCGCCGCATCCCGCCTGGGTGATATCAAGGGATACCGCAAGATATTCCTGGCCGGGTTTGTTATTTTTACCGTCGGATCGGCCATGTGCGGACTCGCACCCGCCATCGATATCCTGATCGTGTCCCGCATGCTCCAGGCAATCGGCGGGGCGATAATAGCGGCACTTGGGGCGGTCATGGTCACCAGCTACCTTGGTCCCTCTCTCCGGGGACAGGCGCTCGGCATCGTGGCCATGTTCACCATGCTTGGCGCCGCCCTGGGCCCGGTGGTCGGCGGATTCCTCACCAGCGCCCTGTCATGGCGCTTCATTTTTTATGTCAACCTCCCCGTGGGCATCCTTGCCATATTTCTGGGGATCCATATTCTCCCTCGTCTTGATCCTGTCACCCCGAAGGCAAAGATCGATGTCCCTGGCGTGGCATTGATTTTCATCGCGCTCAGCACACTGATTTACGGCCTCACCTCGCTCCAGGGAGCAGCTGCAATGAGTGCGATTCTTGCCCTTATTGTATCCGTAGCTTTCTGGGCCTTTTTCTACATCCGGGAGCGGCGGGCGGCAGAACCCCTCATCAACATCAGTCTCTTTGCCAACAGGTCTTTCTCCCTGCAGAATGTGAATATCATGCTCATCCAGATGTCCATGGCCGGCGTGATGATCCTGATGCCATTTTTCCTCGAGCTGGTAAAACAGCTCCCGACCGACAATGCCGGAACGATCCTGTTGGCCCTCCCCATCGGGATGATCCTCACATCCCCAATCGCCGGCAGGTTCTCGGACGTCATCGGCACGAAAAAACCAATCATCGTTGGATTTATCGTCTGTGCCGTGGCCCTCTTCTTCCTCTCTACGTTGAGCCCCCTTTCAAGTGTCGGCCATATAGAAATCTACCTGTTCCTCCTGGGAGCAGGCACCGGGATCGCCTATGCCCCCCTGAACAGTGCCGTAATGGGAGAATCGCCGCCAAAAGACAGGGGCACAACCTCGGGCCTTATCAAGATGATGACCAACCTGGGTTCTTCCCTCGGCGTTGCCCTGGTCATGCTGGTGGCCATCGCGGCCCTTGGACCGAAAATGGCGCAGGTTTCTGCGCATACCCTCCCTGCCAGCGAACTTGCAGGTGCATTCGACGTGGCATTCCTTTTCCTCATGGGACTTGAGATCCTGGGAATTGTGCTGATGCTCTTTTTCAGGGAGAAAGTGAGCGGGTACAGCACTGATGGGGAACCGGTGACCGGGTTTTAACCCGAAAATTTATTTTAAAGGTCTCCGGCACGTTCATTCTCATATGTGTGTATCCGAAGCAGGATTGAGGGATTTATGCCCAAAGGATGACCCCGGATCTCCATCCGGGAAATCTCCGAAAAAACCCTGACCTGCTCAACCGTTTGTCCACCGGTCAATGACCAGCGACTGAAAGGGCTACCCAGAGTATGCAACGACCGAAAGGGCTACCAGAGTATGCAGCGACCGAAAGGGCTACCAGAGTATGCAGGATGCGTATATCACCCGACCTGCATGCAGAAGCACATCCCTGTATCAGAGTGTCCGGCTACAATCCAGGGTTCCTTTCCCGAAAACCGGTCCCAGGGATTCGTCATCGTAATGGGAGAGAGGGACCCGGGAGGTCACAAATCCTTAATCATGAATGACACGCCACAATGTAGTAGGAAGGGGATGCCTGTGCACTTCCCCTGCAACCCTCACAAAATAAGGGGAAAAGACGGATCCCATGACAGATGCATCACGTTGCGACCAGGCCAAATTCCGCGTGCAGGCAATCCTGGAAAACCCTCCGGAAGGCGACCGGATCGCCCGGTTCACCCATGTTTTTCTTGCCCTCGTGGTTATTGTCAATACCATTGCTGTGGTAATCTTCACCATCCCTTCAGTCGAGGCATCCTATTCGCCCACCCTCAACCTGATCATTACCTTCTGCCTGCTGGTATTCACCATTGAATATCTCCTCCGTCTCTGGTCCTGCACCCATGCTCAGACCCTGGTAGGGAGGATGTCGGAACGTCTCCGGTACGCCACCAGTTTTTATCTCATCATCGACCTGGTCTCCATTATCCCGCTGTTTTTCCCCTTCTTCTTCCCTACCGACTTTGCCCTCCTCCGGGGATTCCGGCTGCTCTCTATCTTCAAGTTGGGCCGGTATGCCCGCAGATCCACCTCCCTTGCTCTCCTCCGCCGGGTTATTATCAAGAAACGGGAAATTTTCACCATCATGATCTTTTTTCTGGTCTTTGTCATTCTCTTTTCATCCACGATCATGTACCTGGTGGAAAACCATGCCCAGCCAGATAAATTTTCGAGCATCCCTGCCGCGATCTGGTGGGCGATGATGACGGTAACCACGGTCGGGTACGGTGACATCTACCCGATCACCCCTCTCGGACAGACGATTGGCTCGCTGGTCACCCTTGCTGGTGTGCTGCTCCTTGCCCTTCCATCCGCTATTCTCGCGACAGGGTTCATCGAGGAGCGCCAGAAGAACCACGAGGACAGGATGGGGACCTTAGCTGAAAACACGCTGTCCCAGCTGGAAAGGGCCGCGGATCTCAAAAATAAAGGGGTGATTACCGATGAGGAATACCGGGAACTGAAAGCCCGCCTCCTGTCAGGGCGACGGTAAGAGAGGGATGGTCGAAATCTCCCCCCACGGGTTCCCCGGTTCAGGAGAACCGCACTGATAATGGTGGATTCAACGCATTCCCTGCCCTGATCACCGGATGGATGGAGGAGTGGACAGATCGGATTCGGGATCGGGACTGCAGCATAGGCGATCTGCCCTGATCACCGGATGAATGGACGGATGGACAGACGAGCATTCGGATTAACTTCCTCTCCTTCCTTCAAAACCCTGCTACTCCCAATACAGTAAGTCCAACCTGGAGTGCGACACCGATAAGGAGACCACACGCCAGAGAGAGCAGCGTTCCCAACAGGTAATATTCGGCTGTTTTCCGGGAGTGTTCAAACCGGAAGATCGACTTCGCGGTGACCAGCAGTCCGATAGCAAGGTACTGGTTGAGAAGCACAAACGTGATGATAATGACCCGTTCGAGGTACCCGATCCACCGTCCTGCTTTCCGGAGGCTCTCCTCAGCCTGCCCTTCATCGAGTGCCGGGTGCCACCGGGATATTATCCGGCCAATGATATACCCGCTCGGCCAGATCGCAATTAGATATCCGATGGCAATGAAAAGGACCATGAGGGGGATTTTCGGAGGGAGCGGTATCATTCATTCACCCCGTTGGACAGGGATTTGGAAATAATTTCCTTGTAGCGTGAGAGAAATTCCTGGATGGCCCAGTTTTTCGCCCCGTCAAGACGATAGAAGACCGCTTCCTGGGAGATCCCGAGAGTGTGTGCAATCCCCGCCTGGGTCGCCCCGGAGAGGGCGTAAAGCATTGCTTCAGCCTGCGCAGGGGACCAGCTCCGGATTATGGCATCTGCTAGAAAGGATTCGGTCCGGAGTTCATCGTTGAAGCTGTCCCAGGGGGTTTTAATCATCAGGTTGACCTTTCGCTTTTTCAGGGTCTCGAGTTCTCCTCCGGAAAACCGGTATGCATCGCCATCCCCGAGACCAACCCTCTCCTTCGGCACAAACTGCACGGGCCCTACCCCGATGGCGATTCGTGTGTCGAGCCGGATTCCTTTTCGTATCTCCGGTTGAGCCAGAAGTGATGCCCGTATGATCAATGCTGCCCGGAGACCCTGATCCGCCTTTGAAAGAATCCCCTGGAAGCTGTCCCCGCGAAACACCTCGAAGGGAGGGAGATGCGACGCGGATTCATCAACCACCCTTAAAGCAGCATCAAAGCCTGAATCGAGGCACTGGAGCAGTATCTTGCGCTTATCTGCCGGTAATTTTGATGATCCCACAACATCCCCGGTGACCACCGCATACACGTGATCAGGCGACATATGGATCTGTATAAGTTTTGAGCCTTATAATACTGATGTATAAGTATGATACCTTATATTTCAGGATGTTCCCGGTTTCGCATATGAAATAAAAGCGATATCGTTTCAATTCTGGGGTTTTCCTGGATGTCTCTCTGAAAACAAGCAGATTTGATCTCCTTTCGGGCAACCTCACGAAAGGTAGGGCATCAGGAACTACCTTTCTGCCTGCCCGGGTGGTGGAATCACGCCGAGTTGTTGCAGCAGGCCCAGGGTATCCGAGCTGATGTGTGTTTCCACAAACTTCCCAGCCTCTAATCGGTCGATGCTGATAGACGTAATTTTCACTTCCCTGCCTGTAGCCGGGATGCCCGCCAGTTCACCTTTGTGGGTGCCGCGAAGCGTAATGCGGGTCGCGACATTGTCACCCTCAGCTACCTGGTCTTCAAACGTGATATGGAGGTCGGGGAAGGCGGTACGAAACGCGGTAACGTACTGTTTCAAACCATCAGGGCCTCTCACTTCCGTGGGCTGACTCGCGTCGTGCAGCACAAAGTTTTTGGCGACGAGCTCGTCTACCACGGCCAGGTTTCCCTTGTTCCAGACCTCCTCCATTTCACGACGGAGGATGGCCTTGATTTCTTCTGCTGACATACTTAATTTCCTTCTTTCTTTTTTCTTCTGATGACGTATGTTTATAATCTCCCTTTAAATATATTTTTTCTTCCATTTGACTTACCATTTTCATTCAATTCATTATTGAAATCGGACTCCTTCCTGCTGCCTTCGATTTGAGTGTCAACGGGGATCAAAATTTAATCACAATCCGGAGCATCCGGGGGGTAATCTATCTATTATCCTGTGAAGATCCTTACTGGGAAATATCGTCACTTTCAGACCTCAATTTGAAATTCCCCCTGGGTATATGAAGATCGAACCTTGCCCCCTTGCCGGGGATCCCTGTCTCATGAATGGTTATCCCCGTGATCGCAAGGATCTCCCGAGCAAGGAATAGTCCGAAACCCGTATTCTTGCCATATCCTTTCTCAAAGATCCGCTCTTTGGTTTCATATGGTACACCTACCCCGTCATCCTCGATAATGATCAGAATCCCTCCAGGATCTTCCATGCAGCGGACAACCAGTTCTGTCACATGCTCCCCATGCCGTGAAGCATTGTCGATTATATTGGAGAAAACCTTCTCCAGCATCGGATCCCCATATATTTCGGCATCGCAGGCGCAGGATATCGCAATATCCTGCGGTTTTCTTAGAGATACAAGGTCCCTGACACGATACCAGCCGGGTGCATGCATACCGAGTTCCTGGTACGCCCTGGTAAACTCTATCTGGCGGCTGATCGTGGATCCGACCGCATCTATCTTTTCGAGGCTGTCTGCAACGACCGGATCGGGGTCGTTCAAAAGAGCAATCTGGGCAAACCCTTTTAAGATAGACACCTGGTTTGCCAAATCGTGGCGGGTGATGCCTGTTAAGAGACTGATCTTCTCGTTGGTCTCTCTTATCGCCCTTTCGACCCGTTTCCGCTCGGTAATGTCAGATACATACAGATTGACATACTCCTCACCATCCGGCACGATTGCCGTGACTTCATGAATTTTACGCGAATCTTCCTCAACTTCTGCGAAGTGGACCCCTCCTTTATTCAGGGCATCTGCAACAAGGGCCAGAATTATATCAGGCAATTTCTGTCCTGCAGGTTCATATAGTGCAGACAGCCATTCTTTCCCTGGATTATTTGCGTAGAGCAGTGTACCGTCTGCCGCGAGCCGGAGAACGGGATGGGGATTCTCTTCCGGGAATTGTGCCAGGTCATGGATAATCTCCTCTGCCCGCTTTCGGTCGGTGATATCGAGGAAACTGACAAGACTTGCGACCACCTGGTTTTGCCGGTCGAAAACAGGGTTGCCGAATATCTCCAGCTGCACCTGGTCTCCGTGGGGTTTCCTGACCACCATGTTGTCTACGTGGCTTGTCTCTCCTTTTAAGCCCCGGACAAGGGGCATCTCATCTCTTGGATATCTTTTGTCTGTTCCGGCCAGATAGGCTTCATAGACTTCTGCAAGGTTCTCTCCTGTTGCATCCGGGAGAATTCCCCGGCCGAGGAGCCGGATCGCCTCCCGGTTGGCAATGACGGGTTTACCTGAAGGTGCTTCTGCCATGAAAATGCCTATCGGGACTGTATCAAGGAGAGTATTGAGGATCTGGTAATGGGTCTCGAGTTCCTCGGTTTTCAAGCGCAACGCCTCTTCAACTCTTTTCTGTTCAGTGATATCGCGGGAGATTCCCAGCACCCGGGTGATATTGCCGGCTGCGTCCCGGACAGGGACGAGCGAGTGATCGAACCAGTAGGGTTCTCCTCCAAAAGTGATCTGCCCGGAACTGCGGAACTGCTCGCCGGTCTCGAA
>DATKYO010000034.1:0-7714 GCA_035528475.1 Methanoregulaceae archaeon
AAGCTTACTGATTGGTGAATTGAAGGACAATAGATCGGTATGTCAAAATCTGTTTTGTTTAGGCCGTGCATATAATGCTCTTGGCCAATCGCGAAAAGTCATTGAGTATTGCGAGCAATCCCTGCAAATAAGCAGGAATAAAAATGTCCCTCGATTCTATGAATCAAACAATTTAAATACACTTGCCATTGCATGGCGGCGTGTTGGTCAAATTTCGAAGTCAATTGAAATGTATGAAGAATCTATAAAAATTCATCGAGAAATTTATGGAATGACAAATCCCGCCGTTCTTGCAAATCTCGGTGTGGCATATCGCTATTTAGGTCTCCTTTCCAAATCTATCGAATATCATGATCAGGCACTGAGTGTTATTCATCAAAATATCAGAGATTCGCGTACTGAGGGTATCACGTTGGGTACCCAAGCTGTGAATTATCGGTATTTAGGTCAACAACAAAAAGCGGTGGAATATGGACATAGGGCATTGGAATTCGCCCGTAATGTGAATGACCGCTATTGGGAAGCTTACCACTGTGCAGAACTTGGCGCAAGTTACTTTGATTTAGGTGATATATCCAGAGGATTCGATTTCATTAATAAGGCCACCGATATAGCGCATGAAACTGCAGACAGTCAATACGGGGGGGTCTGGACTGTCCGCACGGCTGTAATGGAATTACTGTCCAAAGATTGTAGTGTTGCTTTTGCTAAACTCAAATATGCTGCAGAGCTGACCAGAGGGATTGATAATTCACAATACAATGTCGAGTACGGTTTAGCAAGGGCGATGATCGAACTGCGGGATAATCAACTTGAGGAAGCTCAAGAAGCTCTCAGCTCAATCCTTCAGACAGAATATCGAATATTCTTGCCGGATATTCTTGCAACGAATGGGATTATCCTTTTGCGCCAGAAGAAGTACAAGGAAGCGGTCGAGCAGTTTTCTGCAACAATAGCACTAGCAGATACCCTGCTTAAGCAAACGAATCAGTTTTACTCGGCTCTTGAGGTAAAGGGAGTCGCAATTTGCGGCTTAGCGTTGTGTAAAAAAACAGAAGAGTCCCCAAATCTTTCTTTGGCAATTGAGTGCTATCGAACCGCTCGGAATATTATTTCAGCCCCGGGAGCTATCAATCGTGCCTTATTTTTCTTTGAGGAATGTGCCAAATCTGATGAGAAAAGTATTATCCTTGGTGTACGGAACGCAGTTGAAGGGAAGGAATAAAACCACAATATTCAGCGATGAACCATAAAGATGTAGAATGATAATTTCTTGCAGCTGGAATTTCCTTGAGCAGGACTAAGAAACCCTAATCTATTCTCCATTCCGTTGTTGATACAAGGGAGAAAATAATTGGGATTCTGGTATCTATTCCGTTCGAAAGCGCCTGCTCAACCATATGAGAAAAAAGACCCTGTGAAGATCAGACCTTCGCTCCGCGTTTCCAGCAAAAGAAGATAAAAGTCTTCGTCTCTTCGACCTTTATGGACATGAAGGCCTTCACCCTCACAACCCCACTATATACCTGCTCAACTCCTCAATTCCCCGTGAGAACGGATCATCCTTCTCGGCCTCAACAAACAACCCATGTCTGTTGAAAAACTGTCCCCATGATGCCAGTTTTTCGGAATAGAGAAACGGCTCGTCATAGACATCTACAACCCCGCAGTCGTTTCCTGATAACCGTTCGTACTCGCTGATGCAGTTCTCGAACATTTCCTGTTCATGTATATCCTCCAGCCGGTCGATAACCTCGTGCGCTTCCATGTCCCGGACAGCCTGCTTTTGCTCGTTGACGATCACGTTATTGAACACTATCAGCTTGTAGGCTATATCGGTGACATTTCCTTCCTGGAGGATGGCCTTGAGGTTCGCCAGGTCGAGGTCGTTGATCCGGGAAACGAGGAGGAGGAATTCGGTCATACCAAGCCAGATATCGTTAATCAGTTCGAAACCGGGATGGGTATCGACGATCAGGTAGTCGATACTCTCGTCGTCTAACTTATGAAAAACACTCTCCGGAATCCTCCCTGCAAGGTCATCTCCTGAATTCTGGACTTCCTGCATCCGGAACCTGACTTCCTGGACGGCCCTGTTGGAGGGTGTGAGATAGAGTGGGATGTCCCTGTATTTTCCTGAAAGTAAAGAGAGATCATACCATGGAATATCTCTCGAATTCGTATCCATCAAAAACTCGGAGAAAGTATTCCCGTTGATGGGAACCCCGAAGATCATGTCCAGGGTAGGGGCATATGTATTGGCATCAATCATCCAGGTGCGGTGACCTTCCTTCGCCAGGCTATAGGCCAGGTTTGCGGCGATCTCGCTCTTTCCGTTCCCGCCACCCGGCGAATATACAATAATGATCTTTTTTCCTGTCAATTTGGTCCCGGCCCCTTCACGTCGATATCCTTATTCATTCTTCAGGATTGCTTTGTAATAAACCTCATGCCCAATTCGCTCTTTACTTGCCAGGCCCATCTCCACCAGATGGTTGAGATAAGTGGAGACCGTGGTCCGGTGGCGGCGGAGATCTTCTGCAATCTGGTCGGCAGTAGCTCCCCTCTGGTGGCGGAAAAGGGCAATCCATGCTTTTTTCTTTTTTCCATCAGTTAAAGCAAGATCAGGGATTATTTCGACACCGTACTTTTCTGCGATACTATAGGAATTATGAAACCTTGCCCTGGCATCGGTGAGAACTGCGACGCACTCCTCTTCGAGCTTACCGAACATGGTTTCGGTGGCTATGCGGGAGTTTTCAATCTCTGACAGGAGTGATTCAAGTTTCACTATCAGATCTGTATATTCCCTCGTCTCCTGGTCATCGGGTGCATGGTTCATAGTCAATGCAATTACTGTTGAACAGCCTCGTGTTTGTGATGATATGATGAATTGCTATTCAGTGGTGTTTATCCGGATATATTAAATTTATGGTTTCGAATTTACTGTTGTAATATCAACACAATATTTATTTGTGTTGAAGACTATAAAATATTTGATGATCTATGAAAGCGGTTGACACTGAAAATGGATCAATCCCCCGGGGATGTTTCTCCCAGGGGGTAGTGTGCTGTCTGGACTTGATGGAATTTTGCATGAAAAGAAGAAACGGAAGGAGTGATGCATAATGTCTGATCAGGAAGGCATTCGTCGGACGATTGTGATTGATGATACACTCATCCACTTGAGAGAGCCCGATGAAGTTGAATGCTTCTGGATCGGGCAGAAAGAAATTTACCGGCTCCTTGCCGCGGGATGGCTGAAAGTGCACGCCTACGATCGATCGATGACCCCTGTCCTTATCGGCCCTCCCGGAGCAGGCAAAACTACACTTGCCTGCGCCGTAGCAAAGGAGTTTGGCAGGCCTGTCTATCTCATCAACTGCACATCGGACATGCGTCCTGAAGACCTCCTCGTAACGCCGGTCCTCTCGGCAAACCAGGAGATCCTGTACCGGGCCAGCAGCCTGGTGTCGGCAATGATCAACGGAGGGATCTGCATCCTTGACGAGGCAAACCGCATGAACGAGAAGAGCTGGGCCAGCCTGGCCTCGCTTCTTGATGACAGGCGGTATGTCGAATCCATTGTGGCGGGAGTGAAGATCCGGGCACACCCCGAATTCCGCCTCGTGGCGACAATGAATGATGATGCCTCGACATTCAACCTGCCTGAATATATCGAATCCCGCCTAAAACCGGTTCTGCCGGTAAGGTTCCCAAACCGGGAGGAGATGAAGGAGATCCTCTCACACCATGAGCCCATGGCTCCACCGGCGCTTATCCTGGCGATTATTGAGTTCCTGGAGGACCAAAAGGCAAAAGGAACGCTCTTTGAGTATTCAATCAGGGACGCGCTCCAGATTACCCGTTATGTACAGAGATTCCCTCCCGATTCTGAGTTCATCATGGAGGACCTTGCGCGGAAAATTGTAAAAATCAAGGAAAAGAGCCGACTTTCAATTGAAATCATGCAACTTTAGGATTGCCATTGAACACACTGGAGGAAAAACAATGGAAAAGAGCGATCTGCCTGGAAATCTTTCAGTCATTCCCTATGTTCCCTCCCTGGCAGAATATGCAGCGAGGGTCAGGAAAGAAATTCTGAACCGGAAGGAGACGAATTTCATTATTGCTGTCGATCTTCCTGCCGGCCTTGAAAAATCGGTGATGCAGGCGGCAAAGTTGCTGCCTGAAGTATCACTGGTCGTTGATCCGATCAAGCGAGCCATCCCCATCATCCCAACCTCGGCGCCGGTTGAGGCGGTCAGGTCATATCTGGAGTACGGGCTTGATATCCGGTTTATTGACGCCAGCCTGCCGGTTATCGGGAACATGGATGAATATCACTATTTCGTCAATCTCTGCCGGCAGTATGGTACGAAAAAAGTGCTCGATGACCCCGAATCGTTGGGAATATCCAAAAAGGACATTGAAAAATCGTGGAAAGATATGATGTCCTATGGGCGTGGCATCCAGGCCTTTTCCCATCTGCCTGATGCATGTACCATAGAAAAAAGTACGGATCAAAAGACCTCCACGTATCGGCACACACGACGGCAGCACATGGCAGCCCGGTTGCAGGAATTGCTGAAGGAGGGGACAGAAGTCCTTTTGGTAATCACCCTTTCCGAATGGAATGATGTGAAGGAGCTTCTATGTACTCCTCAACCCTCCATTGACAGTAGTATAGTCCTTCCGGCAAAGATTGCGATGATCCGGGAGAGGGATGTACCCACCATTACCAATGAAATTCCCTACGTGATGTACCTGTACGAGATTTACAGGGATACGGAAGTTGGAAGGGAAGAGTGGCTTCATACAATTCTCGAAGGAACGGATTTTAAGAAACTGTCAGTCGATGCGGTAAAATCAACAGCCGATTATTCCTGCAGGGTTGCACTGGCAAACCACGAAATTTATCCTGACCTGTACAACCTTGTATCTGCGGCCGGGTATATTGCCGGAGATGAATATGCGAAATCGGTATTCGAACTGGCAATCTCGTACCCTCCCGCAAAGGATACGCTTTCAGATTACGGCCTTCAACCTGTTTGGGATTATAACTTCGACCTGCTGGAAAACGAAGATTTCCTTGCGCTTTTAAAGAGTATTATCGGTGGCGGTTGGGGCATTGGACCAGGCCGCAATGGGGGGATCATCCCTATTAAAACAAATTTCTATAACCGGTGGACCAGGACTGATGAATCCTACCAGGCAGAACGCGAGTTTATGAGATATATGACCTCTCGTTTCACCACATCAACATCATCCTCAGATACGTATGAACCTCATGAGTATGTCTGCGGGTTCGGGGATGGAATCGATATCAGGGAGACTATCCGCAACCGGCACGTGGGAAAATTATTCATCAGGGAGGCAACGCAGCAGAATATCCCGACCTATGTGTTTGATTACCGAAACAAGAATCAGGAATCTCCGGATTCGGCAGAAAAGAATGCGATGTATTTCGATCACATATTCCTGGATATGTATCACCCCTGGATAGGCGTCACATCGAACCAGGGAAAGCATTACATTTCAGGAGTGATGGTGGTCTTCTCGCATCTCGATTTCTCGCCCACCCGGATATTTACAGATATACGATCTTCTGATCCGCTAGCTTCTGCAGTTGATATTGCCCTGAAATATTCCCGGTCTGTATTTGTCTTTACCGACAAACCCGGGGACATCAATATGGCGAAGCTGGATCATTCCCGGGTGAAGCTCATACCCTGCAATGCAATTCCCAGGCAAGTGAGGGAAAAGATGAGTTCCTTCGATATTTCCCATTACCGGCATGATGATCGGCCGGGGGATTGAATGTGCCACCTGATTGAAAGGAGGTAAATATGCGGAATAAGAATCGTGCGAAGATGATACATCCGATTCCATATATCAGGGGCGTTCCCGAATATGCGGTAGAAGTTCGAAAAAAATTCAGGGAACTGGAAGGGAGGGACTTTCTGCTCGCGGTGGATCTCCCTCACGGCCTGGAATCCGAAGTGATGAAGGCGGTGAAAAATCTCCCGAAAGCGTCCCTGATCATTGATACACTCAAGCGGGGTGTTTTGGTGATACCCTCATGTGCATCCGTTGAAGCAGTACGCAGCTTCCTTGAAACGGGAACAGACTGCTATTTCATCGATGCCAGTCTCCCCATCACCGGCAGGATGGAAGAATGGAGGCGGTTTGTGGAGTTGTGCAGGGAATTTGGCTCCAAAGAGATTATTGAAAGGGCAGAAGAATATGGAATCGACCTTTCTGCCCTCCTGCAAAAAGACCTGGATAAACCGCCGGACTTGCCTCTTCCTTTCATGCACATTGTGGGAAATCTGGGGATCAGTGCCTTTACAGGCCTGACATCACCGACAATTTCAGAATACCTGGAAGCACGGCAGCGTTACATGGCCATGCGCCTTCAGGAGCTTATTGAAAGCGAGATGGACATTGTGTTCGTATGTTCCCTGCGTCATTATGAAAAAGTTATGGAATTTCTCAATGAGCCTGTGCCCCGGTTTGATGACAGCTTCCGGCTTCCGACTGTTACCTGCCGGATAAAAGAGGAAGATCTTCAAAAAATCTCGCCTGAAATTCCGTATTTCGTTTCACTCTATGAACTATGGAGAGAGGAAGGATTCAGCAGGAGAGAAGCCCTTTTCAATCTGTTTACTGCCCGGAATGAGGATCGCATGAACCAGGTGCATGATGCATATCATTATTCCATGAACCTCGCTTTAACTGACGGCCAGCTCTATCCTGATTTGTTTAATATCATTACCTCGGCAAAATATGCCGGCGATAATTCATATGCAAAGGAAGTGCTCGAGAAGGCATCCGGCTATCCGTATGCCGACAAAGAGAGCAACTGCAGGATATGGTCCTGGGTAAACTACGATTTTGAGACAAATCCTGACAGGACGATCACTATTGAAACCGGCGAACAACCGGATTGGTCCGGAGGTGGTGGCAGAAGGAGAAAAAAGAATCCGCCACCTTTGTCAGATCTATTCAATTTTGTGCGGACCGCAGAGTCGAGGGAAGCGGAACTGGAGTTCATGCACTATCTTCGCAAACGGTACGTCTCATTGAAGCCATCAGGAAATTTCGCATCAGAAGAATTCCAGAGCGGATTTAAAGATGGTCTGGATTGCCGCACTACTCTTCGATACCGACCTTTTCATAAAGTGTATATCAGTGAGCAGGAACTTGAAAACCACGCGGCCTATGTGGTGAATTATGGGGGAGAACCAACCTGGAGGGCATATTTTGATACACACTACTCACTGGTCGGTGCAGCATCGAGGGTTTCTAAAAACTGCAGGAATTGGGTGTGCTTTGCCGCATTCCTGCATCCGCCAGTGAAAATAAAGAATTATATTCACGATATTGATATTTGCCAGCCAATAGTATCCTGTCTCAACCTGGCTCTCAAACATTCAGACCAGGTCCATCTTTTCACCGATACGTTCGAAGACAAAGACTTATTCAGGCAGGATATGCATCGGATACGTATACACGCTCTTTCCCGTATCCCTACTGCGATCAGAGAACCTATGAGGTGGTTTTATATCAAGAGATGATGGTGCGGTATATCCATCAGAAGGATTGGAACTTCCAATATACTTGTTTGGTAGAATTGACCCGGATCTTGGAGAAAGCCTCGTGAATTCGGTTCAGGATTTTATAGATTCATTTGGGGATGAAATTGGGAAAA
>DATKYO010000035.1:0-4796 GCA_035528475.1 Methanoregulaceae archaeon
TCGTGGTAAAAATCCTGCTGGTGACTTTCTCCTTATCCACCGGCTTTGCAGGGGGATATATTTTCCCGAGCTTCTTCATCGGAGGAACCATTGGCATCCTGGTATTCCGGCTCTTTCCCTTCATCCCGCTTGCCGTATGTATCGTCTGTGCAATAGCGGCAGTCAGTGTCTCGCTGCTCCGGAGTCCGATTGCTATCGCCCTGATTATCGCAATTGTCTTTCAACAAGAGCTCCTCCCGGCAATGGCCATTTCATTGGTGATTGGATTTATCATGAGCTACCGGTACTCGCTCCCGTATCAAAGGAAGGGATGCGGGAATGCGGGGGACACCATGGGAAAGAAACCCTCTCCAGGTAGTGCTGGGAACAAAGACTGACAGGGTCATTTCAGGGAGTATGTAAAAAGGAGCCCCATTTGCCTCCTCATATGAACATCCCTTTTTCTGGCGAAACGGAAGCCCGGCCTTCACCGCGGGATTCTGGATCCACTGAATATTGAAGGTTTTTTAGAGTATCCGTACGGCACCCTGGTTGATGAGTGAATCCCCGATCTGCTGCACAGCCTGGTTGCCGGGGGCTCCCTGTACGACAAGAACAGTAGTACCGCTGATGAATGCAGCGGTGTTCATTGGCTGCCAGTGCCGAGGGGTGTTCTGCATCGTTGCAATGGCTTTAGTGAAAATAACTCATTATTGCGACTTGAGATGAATTTTCAGGTGAATGGACGAGTCATAAATGTCGGGGAAAAATCTGGACAGGGATATATCAATGAACACCAGAACCTTACAGCTTTTCACTCCGTATAGCCTCATAGGGATTCATCGTACTACTGCGGTACGCCGGATAAAGCGATGAGATACAGCCGATAGCAATTACTACGAATAACGCCATGGCTGCCATCATTCCTATCGCAGCTGTTCCAGGCATTTGGAATGAGACCTGAAGGACACCATTGAGCGATCCCTGTGCATTCAATAGC
The DNA here is from genome assembly GCA_035528475.1 of Methanoregulaceae archaeon. Lineage (GTDB taxonomy): Archaea > Halobacteriota > Methanomicrobia > Methanomicrobiales > Methanospirillaceae > SD8. The sequence goes on from DATKYO010000035.1 coordinate 980, forward strand.
ATGAGAATGATAAGGCTCGCACATACTCCGATAATACCTCCAATAGCAGCGAGGGATAGCGATTCGGCAATCACGAGGAAGATGATGATATTCTTCTTCGCTCCCATCGTCCTGAGAATCCCTATCTCCCGCTGGCGTTCGTGGGCGACCATCGCAGCAATAAGCGCAATGAGTGGAAATGCCGCCACTATGACAATAACGGAGATATAATTAAGAAGATCGGGTAAGCCCTGAATATCCTTCGCGATGGGATCCAGTGAAAAATGTCTCCCGATGACGGTGAAAGATGTGGGGGGAAATAAATGTTTGATCCGGACTTCAGCTAAATCCGGATCCTCCCCGGGTTCTAACCGCACGAGTATCGCACTCACCTCTCCTGGAGAGATCCGGGGACCGGATTTGACAATCCCGTCTTCAGCTGCAAGGGCATATGCATCATCCAGGCGCAGGAAAAGGGTATTATCAGCCGCCGATTGACTGGGATCGAGCCTTCCCGCAATAGTGTATGTATGACCGTATAATGAGATCTTCGATGATTCCTCCCCGGTTATTTCATGCCCAACTATAACTTCATCGTGACCGAGAGGATTTCGTAAAGGGTGGCGCAACCATGGTTGGATCGAAAAATCCGTAGCCGGATCGATAGCAAATATATCGATAGGCGATGGAGACAATTCCGGTATATCCACAGTCGTTACAAAAAGTTGCGGGCTGGTCTCCGAAACTCCCTGGACCTGCAGGATTTTATCCATTACATTGGCGTTCACCCGATAGATGGATGGTTCAACTCTTACGATTGCCATTGTGTTGTCCGATCCAGCCCCCTTTAAAAATACAAGATAATGAGGGGGAACAACGAGGAGGTCTGCACCCATCCGGGAGATACCCTGGTCAAGACTATCGGACGCACCTGCCATGAGGTATTGCCCGGAAAAAATATTTGCGGCGATAAAGGCAAAACAGAAAACTGTTGCCAGGTTACGGCCTGGTTTGTTCCGAATGCCGGACATGATAAAAATCAGATAATCCATTTTCGGTCTCATGTCAAACCCAATTTTTCCGGACGAGTACTTGATTCGGGGTTTCCTGCTTTATCAGAAGACGATTGAGATTTCTCCACCATCTCACCATGGTCCATCGTATATGTTCGTGTTCCATAAGGAACGAGATCAGGGTTGTGGGTAACCATTACGATAGTTGTACCCTCACGGTTCAGCTGTCTGAACAATTCCATTATCTCATATTCGGTATCAATATCGAGATCCCCTGTAGGTTCATCGGCAATAATGAGGGATGGCCCATTTATAAGCGCCCTGGCAATTGCGACCCTTTTCATTTCGCCGCTTGAGAGAGTACGCGGATATGCGTCTGCCCGGTCTGATAGCCCCACTTTATTTATAAGCTCGAGAGCACGTGACAGGCTGCCTGTAACATCTCGATAAAAGAGCGTGGGGACCATCACATTCTCAAGAACAGTGAGCGTGGGGAGAAGCCCGGAAAACTGGAAGACAAATCCGATCTCTTTTGCCCGTAACTCTGATATTTTATCGTCGGAAAGATTACCAATATCCATTCCTTTTATCAGGACCTCGCCGCTTGTCGGGCTGATGAGGCCGGCAAGTATCCCAAGGAGGGTGGATTTCCCGCTTCCGGAACGTCCAAAAATCAGGATAAATTCTCCGGGTTTCACTTCGAAATGTGCATTGTAGACAGCCCGAATCTCTGAACTGTCAGTATTGAATATTTTCGTCACACCGATAAGTTCTATCATGATTCACCACCCCGTATACCCGTATACGGCTCTGAACGGGTGATAAGGACCACTGGATAGAGTGATGATATTCCGCCAATCCCTATCGAAAGGAGGAGGGAACTCCCCCCGGCAACGAGTATCGCTTGTGGAGAGGGGAGGAGTAAAGGTATTTTCATGCTCATCGCAATAAAATCCTGGAAGGCCATCAGGATAATTGCAGCGGCTCCTATCCCGATAACCCCGCCGATTATCGCGAGCGAGAACGACTCTGCAAGCATGAGCCGCATTACAAATCCCTTTGTTGCACCAAGGGCCCGTAGAACGGAAACTTCTCTTCTCCGTTCATTGGCAACCATGGCTGATATCAATCCAAGGAGTGGTATGGACACCAGCGTTATAGCAAGAGTCGCCCCGTAGAGTAGACGCGTGACCGCACCCAGCTGTCCACTCACGGCATTTAAAAGACCATTTGATGTGATTGTCTTTGTTCCGGGGACCTGTGCCCGTATCTCGCTCGCAACCGCTTCTGGTGAGGTTCCCGGATCAACTTTTACCAGCACTGCGGAGATCATACCCTCGGGAATTATCAGTTTTTTCACCGCTTTTTCCCCCGACTCATCGGCCATAACATAGGCGTCTTCAAACCTGGTGAAAACAGAATTATCAATACCCATACCGGTCTGTTCGAGAATGCCGACCACATGGAAGTTGTGACCATAAAACATGAGGTAATTCCCGAGGTTCTGGATAACTGCATACCCAATAATTATATCGTCTTTTCCAAGTTTTACCCCGGGATTCTCATCTAACCACGTGGATATGGTAAAGTCGCTCTCCTGATCTATTGCAATCATCTGAACGGGAGCGGCGCAGCATGATGCAAATAGCGTCGCAATATAGATCTGGGGACTCGCTTTCGCAACACCAGGAATACGCGAGATTTTGTCCAAATTGGACTCTTCAAAGAAAAAACTGGTCGGTTGGCCCGATAGGATCACGGTTTGTCCTGCCGCAACATACCCTTCCGGGACAACCATGATATCAGCACCCATCCGGGATGTCCCTTTATCCAGGCTCAGCTGTGCTCCGTTCATCATGTACTGGGATGAAAATAGCATCGCCGCAATGATTGCAAATACAAAAACCGTAGCAATATTCCGATAAGGGCGATTTGCGAGATTACTTCTCACAAACCTGAAAAACCGGAATTCAGGGGAATTATTCATTTCCACGTTTCCAGAGCAGATATCCCCCGATAATGATTACCGCAATTCCAAGAATCTCGAGTGCAGGTAGCGTTAACTGCCTGCATGGGTGATCGGCTAATTTACACATTCCAGTCAGGACTGTGGGGAATAATACAACAAGCACCCCGGATGCAATGCTGAATACTCCAACAGCCTGTCGAGTTTCGGGAGTGCTCCGGGCGATAAGAAGTCCGCCGGCCACAACAATCAATGCACCTATACCTGTTTCAGCCCTGGCTGTCCATCCACAGGGCATAGGGAATTGCATCCCGGTGGCCGTTTGCACATAAAGGCCATGCACCTCACAGACAGGGAATATGATCCACGGGATCAGAATAGCCAGGAGACCAAGGATGACCAGAAGGGCACCAATTCCACGTATCATCTTGTCCGAACTCATATGTTAAAAGTTAAAGATGATTTAGTATAAGTATATTGCACCCCGTATAGCCAAGCGATAAACAGTCGATAAGAATTCCGTTTTATCCCAAGACCAGATATTTACTTTAATGCCAGTAAGTTCGAATAGATAAGTATATCTAATAACAGGAAAACTAGCGATTGCTGAAATCTTGTATCAGTAATACTAATTATTTACTGGATTTTGCAGCAGTCCGCAGGATCAGGAGGGGTAACGAAGGGTTCATGGGAGGATTTCTTCTGGTTTAAATTGCCTTAACCGAAGAATTTCCTGAATTTCAATTTCAGAAAATGATACTTGGTGATGTTGTGAATGTAGGTCAATCAAGTTGAAGGAGTGTGGCATTGTGCCAAAATCCGGTTCCGATAAAAATGAGCGAAAATCAAGGGAAAAAAT
>DATKYO010000036.1:0-5748 GCA_035528475.1 Methanoregulaceae archaeon
TCCTGCATCTCCTTGTCGAGAGGTTCCGGTTCTCCGAATACCCAGTCGTCATATTGCTGATACTGAGAGGGATTCCTGACGTCATCGAGAAATTGTCCGCTCCATCCGTTTTCATACAGGAATGCGATAACCTTCTCCGGCGTCCGGTTCTCCGGTCGGAAAAAAAAATCTCCGCATTTTGAGGTTACGCGGTGAGGGAGGGTATTCGTCTTCACTCTCCCAGTGTTCGCCTTCATCATTGAACCAGATCCCGCTCTTGCGGAGGACCGGCTCGATAAAGTCCCGGAGTAGGAGTCCGCTGAAAATTATCCGGGGAACATCGCCTTGACACCAGACTTCCTGCCTTGTTTTCTTCCCCTTGCTCGCCCCCTCCGCAAGATGCATGAAAGCCCAACGGAAGTCCAAATCGCTCGCCCCGAAATATCTCCTGCCCCTCTGGAATTCCTCGGCATGGCAGATGACCTCTCCCATCGGTGTCATAACATCGCCGCCTGCAAAAAGCAGGCAGATGGCAAGCATGTCTTCGGCGAGTATTCCGTATGCCATTAACAGGATATCGTAATCAGAGCAGGAAATAGTTGTTGACGCGATTAACAGGGGACATTTCCAGCTGTTTTATAGACCTTCTCAATCGAACTGAAAAAATATCTCATTCGTAAAACTCCACCATACAGCATTAATACCCCCTTTCCCCATACACAATGCAATGAACAATTATCCGCTCTACATTGCTCCCGCTGCTCTGATCACGAATAACAAGGGACATTATCTCATGTTACAACGATCCCATCACTCCAAAGTAAACGAGGGGAAATGGGATATGTCCGGAGGGAAACCGGAACCAGGGGAGACCCTGAACCAGGCTCTGATACGAGAGGTCCGGGAGGAAACCGGGCTTACAATAACGAATATTGGCTCTCTCCTGGGCACCGCCGAACTCCTGTTATCAGATAAACGTATCATCTATCTTATTTTCGAGTGCATCGCCGATAGTGATGCCGTTACCATCAGCTCCGAGCATGAAGCGTTCAGGTGGGTAAAGAAAAATGAGATAAAAAACCTTGATCTCGCACCGCAATTCATTCCATTTTTTGATGCGTTCGTGGTGAAATCATGATAAATAAAGTAAAATTAGAATTATTCCAAGGGATGGGATAAGGTGACACTTACTGATGCTGAAAGGGAATGGGGAAAACACCAGGTAGAAGAATATGCCGCTCTCTATCAACGCTATCAGATCTACGCAAAAATACTCCAGGAGATCCTGGGATACGCCGCAAAGAAGCTCGCCCCGATGGGGATGGTCCAGAGCCGTCCCAAATCTGTGGCAAGCTTTGCAGAAAAGATCTGGAGGAAGCGTTCGGAAGCCCCGGATCCCGTCCATGATTTGACCGATCTCTGTGGTGGCCGGGTCATCACCAGTACGCAGGACGAAGTATTAGCAATCAGTGAATTCATCGAGTCGCACTTCGAGATTGACTGGGAAAACAGCGTCGATGTCACTCAGCGGCTGAAACCATCTGAGTTCGGGTACCGTTCAGTGCATTACATCGTGCAGTTCAAACCAGGGGTCTTTCCCTCCGACGAGATCCCAATCACGGTTCCCGAAGAGGTCTTGGAACTGAAGGCTGAAATCCAGGTCCGGACCATCCTTGAACATCTCTGGGCCGACTTCAATCACCGGATGGTCTACAAGAAAGGGTACCGCCTTCCCATGGTCTGGGAACGGAAACTCGCCAAACTGGCAGCTCTCCTTGAGGAGAGTGATTCACTCCTCATGGATATTCGGGACGGCCTTGACCTTTATCTCAAGAGTTTTGGTGCGTATTTAAAAAAGGACGAGATTACGAAGGAGATTGACACCCTTACCCAGGTTCTCGTATATGATACTAATAATGTCGAGCTCGCCGACCAGATTGCAAGGATGGCCATTTCAATCGGCGAGTGGCAGGTCGCAACCGATATCCTGATTCCCCTCGAAAAGAGCAGGCATCCGCTTGTAATCAGGGATCTGGGAATTGCCTTTATTCATCTGTATAATCCGGGAGACCCGGAGTATCGCAAAGGGCAGGAGTACCTTGAGGAAGCTGCACGGCTGATGAATGATGATCCTGACGTACTCACGTCCCTTGCCAGCAGTTGGATTCCCATCGATGAGGAGACAGCACAGGTGACGTTCCAGAAGGCATTCGAGCAGGACCCCTTCAACGCCTATGCTCTCAGCTACCACCTGGCGTACCAGATCGCCGAGTATCATGATCTCTCGCTTATCGCGGTGATGAGGCCCACCATGAACGCTGCAATCCAGCGGTGCCATGAATTCGCTGCCGTGGGCGTAGGGCTCCCCTGGGCGTACTATGATGCCGCGTTTCTCCTGTTACTCCTTGGAAGAGATCACGAAGCACTGACTTCACTGGCAAAAGCGCTCCAGTTAAGTCCTGACGATTGGATGATTCGAAAATCACTCTCCCTGCTCCGGAAAATAAAACGTGTGAGGAGCAATCTTCCCGGCTATGAGTGGCTCTTGCGGCTCCATCTACTGGGTCTTGCAGTCTTCTTCCCCGACACGGAAGCATTTGAATCGATAAAAGAACTTGCGGGAGAGCCATATGCGATTGAGGAACCGATCTTCATTCTGGCAGGAGGTTGCGGGAAAAATATTCAGAACCTGATGGAAAAATACGAAAATCTGCTGGTGGCTGCGTTTACTGAGTATAAGGGAACGATCATATCTGGCGGGACCATTGCAGGAATAAGTGGGATTTCAGGCACAATCCAGGAAAAGTATCCCGATACGGTTACAACAATTGGCTATATCCCCTCCTGCATTAACTTTGACACAGTCGTCGACCGCAGAGTCAGGGAATGTCGCACTACTGAAGGATCCGGTTTTTCCCCCCTCGAAGCCCTTCAGTACTGGATCGATAGCATTGCCAGCGGCATCCGGCCGGAACAGGTCAGGCTTATCGGTATCAATGGCGGACCGATATCGGCCGCTGAATACCGGATTGCACTGGCACTCGGGGCAAAGGTTGGCATTGTCCAGGAGAGCGGTCGGGAAGCCTCGAAACTTCTCGTTGATGAGGAATGGAATACCTCGCAAAATCTCATTGTCCTGCCAAAAGACCCGGCAACGATTCGGGCATTCGTAAGAGAGGGTATCACCAGTTTCAACCCGGCAATTAGGGAGACTATCGCGCAGAAAATTCATGAAGAGTACCTAACCAGCCAGATGGGTGAAGTTCAGAAAAATACGCCTAACCTTAAGGAGTGGGAAAATCTTTCGGACGAATTCAAAGATTCAAACCGCCTTCAGGCCGACGACATCATGGTTAAACTCAAAGAGATCGGGTATTCCATGAGAAAGGGAGATTCAAGGGAGATTAAATCCGTTATATTCACTCCTGAAGAGGTGGAGATCCTGGCAGAACTTGAGCATGGAAGATGGAATGCGGAACGACTTCTAAAAGGCTGGAAATGGGGGAAGATCAAGAATGTGGAAAAGAGAATAAGTCCCTATCTTGTTTCCTGGAATGTCTTACCTGATGAAATAAAAGACTGGGACAGAGCAACGGTCAAAAAAATACCTGAGTTTCTTGCAAATTCAGGATATGAATTATACAGGGAATGAAATAAGTTCTATTCACAGGCATTCGTAAGTAAGGGAACAATACCAAATATTTTCATATAATAGCGACTTGGTTCTGCTTAATTTAATTAATATACTTCTTATTTCATGAATATTTTCCGATAATCCCTGATTAAACCACAAATTGCCTAATTGGTTTTGTTTTAGCCACGAGGAGTTTCTATTAATGAATCGACTACGGCATTCTGATTTTTTGAAAAGATTCACTGGACGAATGAAAATTAACCATAATAATCTTTTTATACAATAATAAGTATTTCTCAAATGTGATTGAATCATGACTGCGAAATTTGAAGTATATCCAGACAAGGAAGGAAAGTACCGTTTCAGGCTTAAGGCACCAAATGGCGAGATTATTGCAATCGGACAGGGATACAAGTCCAAAGAATCCTGCCTCAAGGGTATCGAAAGTGTAAAGCAGAATGCCCCTGGTGCTGAAGTTATAGAGATTCCTGCAGAATGAGAAAGAGGCGAATTCTCCCTTTTCCCCATATTCTACCGTTTCCCAACAGGAGACGGGAAACCTTTATTTCCTGGCGGTCCTGAAAACCTCACACAATCAGGATAAAAGAAGAATCCCGGAAACTTTGAGAATAGCCAGTCTTCTCATCCCGTCTCTCCAGGAAAGCCCGAATAACACATGAGGGTTATTACACCCGGAATTCTGCGTTCATGCATCGCCTTTCAGCGGACGGCCATTTATATGGCTTTTCGCGAGATATGACTGGCAAGCAAACTCGCCCGAATAAAACAAATTCAAAGAGACCATCCATGACTAACCTGTGCCGTGACCTGACGGATCTGGAATATGCACAATGCTTTGACCAATTTAAAACAATTTCCACCGAATGGGATGCAATTTCAAACTGGTTGAAGTACGAGTGCATTCCCGATTTGAAGTTCGAAGAAAAAATTGATATCCTCAGTATCGGTAGCGGCAGGGGGGACTTTGACCTGGCGCTCATCGGCCTTTTGAATGACAAATATTCCCGTATCGTCTATACTGCAGTTGATCCCAATACTGAGCATAACAGGATTTTCCAGGATAAGGTGCAGCTCAGCGGGACTGCCCTGGACTCGTTCCATATCATCCCGGAACCCTTCCAGGAGGATACGGTGAGAGGTACCTACGATCTTATCCATCTCACCCACTGCCTCTATTATATTCCGGAGAGGAAGAAGGCCATCAAATTAGCGTATGATATGCTCAAACCAAATGGTTCACTCCTTATCTTCCACCAGACCGCTCTCGGGGTGAACGAGGTGCAGCGGTTGTTTATGCAACAGGTAAAGGGTGACCGGAAGGAGATGTTTTCAGCCAACGAACTTCTGGGAATACTTGATTCCCTCCACCTTCCTTTCAAATCCGACATTCTTATTTCCGACCTGGATGTGACCGATATTGTCAATGGCAACGCCAAGGGAAGGCATTTACTGGAATTTTTCCTGGAAGCAAATCTTGACGGGGTAGATGAACCGCTCCTCTCGGAGATTGTACGATACGTGATCGAGAACTGCAGGATCTCGGACGGTCGGTATTACTTCTTTCACCCGAGCAGCATTTTCTGGGTGAAGAAGCCCCTGGGCGAAGATGTTCCTGATTTTGATTGAATGAAAGGGAAGCGATTTTTTTACAATAGGATGTTTTCTGAATGCCACAAATTCAGCATCCCGTTCAGGAAATAGGGGGTGTCCTGATAAAGGGAGCAACCAGTTTCGCCCTGGTGCTCCTCGTGCTCCTCATGACCAGTATCGGCGTAACGAGCCTGGTAGTGGCCCTGTCATCGCGGTTCTCCAACCAGCATGAATATGCGTCTACTATCGCGTTCTTCAACCTCCTCCTCTTCATGACCAGCGGGGCATTTTACCCGGTGATCGGCATACCGGGATGGCTCTCGTGGATCACGGTCATCAACCCCGAGTACTATGCGGTGCATGCCCTGCGAAGCATCATCCTGCGGGGGCAGGGAATCACGGTCATCGGGACCGATCTTGTTGCCCTGGCGGTCTTTTCCCTCGGTGCAATTGCGCTCGGGATCATGGCCTACCGGCGGACGCTGGAGTGACACTCGAAACTTTTTTTTATACCACTACCAGAG
>DATKYO010000037.1:0-38856 GCA_035528475.1 Methanoregulaceae archaeon
TGCCATCTCTCCTTCTTCTCGACTCAGGATCTCCATCAAGTGTAAATAATTGGCTCTCTTATTATATAGGGAGAGGGAGAGTGCGGCTGACGGTAGCTATATGCTGCTGAGGAAAGTCCCCCCACCTACTGAGCACGCAGCCATATGCAAGTATGGGTGGCGAGAGTCACGGCAATGGCACAGAAACGACACGGCCTGCTTTTAGCGATGATACGACCGAGCCCGGGTTCCCCGGGCGAGAAATGCCCTAGGCATGAGATAACTCGTTGAGCGCAGGGGCAGGATACGATGAAACGGTGAATCCCTGCGGGTGCAAGCCAAAACAGGGCAAAAAAGTCGCTCAGTCACTGCCCGGGTATGGCGCATAGCTGAATGCCGCAATGAACAGAAGGGGGCTTACTCCTTCCACTCACCAAAATTACCTGTTTCTTATGTATTTTTTGAAATAATTTTATCAGACATTATGATTCATAGTAATTCAATGCATATCCCCACTCCTGAAGAGCTGAAGGCCAGGAGGGAATTTCTTGGAATAAAGCAGACTGAACTGGCCCAGAAAGCGGGAATCAGTCAGTCAATGGTAGCAAGAATTGAGGGCGGCAATGTGGATCCCCGGGTGGGTACACTCAACAAGATGGTGCAGGTTCTGAATGCAACTGTGAGGCCGAAGGTCACCGCAGCCCATGTAATGAATACGCCGGTACTGAGCCTGCATCCCTCCGATTCCATCACCTCTGCGGTTGAAATCATGGATAAAGACAACATATCGCAGATTCCGGTCATTGAAGATGGAGTCCCGGTGGGATGCATCTCGGAGACCGCGATAGTCAATGCCATAGAACAGCAGGGACAGCCCCGGACACATTCCCTTGTACGCCACTACATGGAATCGAGCTTTCCCACGGTATCACCTGATACCGATATTGAGACTGTTGTCCGGATTCTCCAGAACCACCATGCAGTGCTTGTAATAGAATCAGGAAAAGTGAAGGGTGTTATCACCAAACACGACCTGATTTCCCTGATTGTGAACCATTAAAGCAGTGATACAAGGTCCCGGAGGACTGTTATCGGCGCTTTGGCCTTCACCACACTTGAAGCAAGCAGTACGCCACTCGTCCCGAGGTCCAGGGCTATTTTTACGCATTCACCTGATTGTATCCCGGCACCGGTCAGGATCTTTACATTGGGGTTCACCTTCTGCACTGCAGCAACGGACCGGGTAATGATCTCGGGGTTGGCCTTGGAGACAGATACAGTTCCCCCTATTAATTCAGGCGGTTCAATAGCGACATAATCAGGATTCAATGCAGCTGCTGCGGCACTGGTCGCCACGTTATTGGAGCAGATCACCGAGACCAGGCCCCGCTCCCGAAGCGCCTCTACGGCAGCATCGATATCGGCAAGGTTCAGCCGGCGTTCCGAATGATTCACAAGCGATCCCGTGGCCCCGGCCTGGAAAATAGCATCGGCGGTCACGAATCCGGTATGGGCTCCCGCCTGGGCGCCGTCAATATGCTGGGAATATACCGGAAGATCATAGTGCATACTGATAGGATGGATATTCATGTAACTGGGAGCAATTCCAATTACAACCCCGCTTTCCTCTGCTACCTGCTGGGCAGCACCGGCAATGTGCTGGGCCCGCTGCCCTGTCCCTTCCAGATACGTTTTCAGGTTGATTAGGATGAATGCTTCTGACATACCAATTCACTCCGTGATGAGAAATATCGTGTAGGAATAAAAGAAATTTGTTCCTGTTTTTTTATCCTCTGTACAGACCGGTCAATATGAATCGATGGAATGAATTAATTTTTTATAATCCCGGGAAAACACACAGCGGATATTCAGACTGACAGTCCATTCTTAATATTCAGACTGACAGCCCCTTTTTATAATACCCTGCGGTAATACCGCCCCGGGAAATGCTCCGCGCCCGTTTTTTCAATGAATCGAACTGTAATGTGGCTTTTCTGTTATATTGTCCATTTTCCAGACCATCCCATGTCAGATCGATGGATTCGCGATAAATTTCCGTCATATTCCGGGCATAATCCCCACTTCTTCCCCGTGCATCGATCGCCATCGAGTAGATCCCGGCGGATATGAGGGAGGGAATATGATCCACAAGGCAGGTCTCTACCGAATTCCATATCCGGGTTCTTCCTTCACTGTCTGCGTCAACTGGAAATATCTTCCCGATCTTGTCTTTCAGTCCGAAAGAGGTGGTTTTATCTACAGCCATATCAGTCACGGGGAGCAATGATTCAAGGAGGCGGTCTTTCGAAACCATTGCAAGAAGGTTACCCTGGACAATCACTTCAAGATCGGTCTGCCTGCCTGACAGGAACATTCCCAGGGACCGTATCTGCGTCCCTGAAAGTTCCGGGGAGAGTGTAAGCAGGGAGAACGGGGGGCTCAATGCCATCACGGTCCTGTGGTTAAAGATATTCAGGCCCTGGCCTCCATACAACCGCATTCCTGCATTGATTTCCAGCGCGGCTTCTGCAAGGCCATAGTTCTCAACCATGATACCTCCAAGTCCCCTGGCGGATAATGGGGAAATGAGTGCGAATGCACCTGTCAGGAAGTCACGACCGGGGACCGGGGGCCATTTCCAGACAGGCACTACTCCATGCTCCCTGCAGATTGATATGGCAACGGACAACTCTCCGGCCAGGTCAGGAGAACTACGATCTGCCGGTTCAAAATACACGACCCGGCACCCCGCCTCGCAGGCACCCCGGACGGAATCGAGTGAATCGGCATACACGGATATGCCAGGATATGAGAATGAGGAATGGTTCCCGACTCCATCCGGGGCTTTTTCGAGAACAGGTTGCAACTCCTTGAAGCGCCGCCCTGCTGCCTCAATATTTCTCACTTGCGGACACCAGTCTTGTAAAAACGCCTTCCGAACCTTTTCGAAAAATTCCCTGCGGAACTTGTTGAAATCTCCCAGCGGAATAAAAAGGTTGCCGGAATAGGAAAGATCGAATGATTTCACAACGAAGCCTGAATCTCCGGTTTTTCTCATCTGTTCCTCTATCTGCGCAGCCGTAAGGGGTGAGGTCCGGGCCTGCGCCGGAATGAATGATGCTGTATGGACAACCTCTACCTGCCTCCCTGCACCCTGGATTTCTCCATGAAGGACAGGTGGGCCCCCCTCTGGGAAAGAAAGAGCAATATCAATGGGTATCGGAAAATTATGCGCATATTCTGAAGTTTTTATGATACGTCCCACTTTTTTCCCGAGGCGGGCACTGCTGGTCACATATACTTCCATTCCCTCCCGGCACTCAGTGCCTTGCGGAATGATGAGCCTGTCCCTGCCAGGGATGCCGTCAACTGACAATAAAAACCCGGTAATATTACCCGATACCGGATCTGCAACCGCCAGACCATCTCCTTTCCGGGGCACGTATTTTGTTTCCGGTCGTATCATGAGCGTCCTCTTATCCGGATCACAGGAGATCACCTTGCCGAGGAAAAGCCCCCTTTTGTCCGGCCTTTCCCTTCCCATCAGTTCAGAACCCCGGTCTCCCATGAGGTAGCCGCCTGAAAAACCCCTGGAGAACATGATCGACATGTCTGCCATATCCTCATCTGAAGGAGTCCATATTCCCTTCTCCAGGTCTTGCAACGCTTTCCGGTAGGCCAGGACCACTATCCCCACGTATTCCGGAGACCTCATCCTCCCTTCAATCTTTAGGGCGGCAACAGGTCTTTTGAGGACCTCCTCCAGGAAGGGGTAGAGCATAAGGTCACGCGTGGAGAGAAGAAACCGATCATCGAGAAGCACAACTTTCGGGATCTTCGACCTCCCGTACCCGTCTCCTTCTGCACCAACGAGGATGTACGGTTTTCTGCAGGGCTGTGCACACATCCCCCTGTTTCCGCTTCTCCCTCCTATAACAGAGGACATGAGGCACTGGCCAGAGTAACAGTAACATAACGCCCCATGTACGAATATTTCAATTCCAGGCGAATTTTTTGGATCAATCGCCATGATGCGGTCAAGTTCCTCAAGCGATGTTTCACGTGCCAGGACAACACGGTCAAATCCTGCAGTTTTTGCCCAGTGCACTCCCTCAGCAGAATATATCGTGCACTGGGTTGATGCATGAATGGGGAAATCCGGGATTATATCGCGGCAAAGGCTGGCCAGCCCTATATCCTGGACTAAAACTGCATCTACTCCCATTTTATAGAGTTCAATAAGATACCTGAGAACATCGGGCAATTCATGATCATACATGAGAGTATTGACAGTCACATACACCCTCACACCGTGCCGGTGGGCATATAAAACGGCCATTGCCAGTTCTTCACTCGTAAAATTATCTGCATACTTCCTGGCTCCATACCGTTTGCCTGAGAGATACACAGCATCTGCTCCGGCCGCTATCGCTGCTTCCAGTGCATTGATCGAACCTGCAGGGGCCAGTAACTCCGGCATGTGTTCCTGAATCTTCCCATCCATCCGGATATCCTCCCTCCCCGGGCCTTCGTGGAGAGTCAAGAGTAATCTCCCGGAATCAGATTAAATACTACTGCAGTGCTATAGTTCGTGGAATATGAAGATTGCCGCTTCTGTCTCCGATCTGTCTTCCATTGAACAGGCCCTCCTTTATGGTGCAGACTTAATCGAGATACGACTGGATCGAATGAGTGAAACGTCTGATGACGCGCTGCGCCATTCTTTATCGAGGATTAACCTTCCGGTTCTGCTGACCTTACGAAGCGATAAGGAAGGAGGCGAATTTTCCGGTGATGCCTCCGGATGGTGGGACAGGATTGAGCCACTCATTCCGGTTGCGGATATGGTTGACGTCGAACAGTCCTTCATGGTCCACGCCCCCCGGATCAGGGAGATGGAAAAGACAGTCATCGCTTCTTTTCATACGCTTTCCATGCCCGGAACCGGGGAACTGCAGGATATCAGGAATACGCTTGCAGGATTTGGAGACATCCCCAAAATTGTACCACGACCAATGGATTATGACGATGTGCTCACTCTTGCGGCATTCACACATCACTCGCCCAAACCTGTCATTACCAGCATAATGGGGGAAAAATTCAGGTTTGCAAGGATTATGCTTGCACTATTCGGGTCTTCGGTTCTTTTTTCCTATGTCGGATCACCGGCCTCTGCCGGGCAGTTTCATCTAAAAGAGGCCATAGACCTGCTCCGGTCGCTGAAAGATAGTCCATGAGCAGGTTGCACTTTTTTATCCATTGCCTTTTTTTCTCCCCTCGATTGACAATATGCTGATCATCCCTGTGATAAATACCGCAATATAGAAAATGCCGCAGATCACCTGGAATGTGACAAGCGCCCTGGCCGAATCAATAAGGGGATAAATATCGCCTGTTCCCGTTGTCGTGAGGGTGATGAAACTGTAGTACAGAAAAACAGGGAATGCATATTCAGGATCAGATATCTGCGAACCGGCCAGGGAAAAAGATCCATACAAAAAATTCTCCATCAGGTAGTACGAAGTGGCGAAGGAGAACCCGATGAGGAGATATACACATATTGCCCCTGTGATAGTTCTGCCTGTGATGCTTTTACTCCTGAAGAGATCGGTGAGAATGAAGAGAATGGTGAAAATGTAAAATATCACCATTGCTGAATAGTGCACAAAAAATCCCGCCTGTACATGAAACAGAAAATAGAGGACTCCACCGGATGCAGCGATCAATGCCACAAGCAGTGTCACCAGTACCGGGCCGCGACGTTCGCTGATTGCATATATTCCGGAAAAAAGAACAATGAACATAAAAGTCGCAAGTATTACTGATCCAAATCCCGGGTGGGCGAATGTTGGTGAAAACAGGATTACAAGAATGAGCGCAGCCAGCAGGAATACATAACGGATTTGAAGATTCGAAAAATGTTTTTTCCACCTTCCATTATTTTTCATTTCTCTTCTCCACCTCTTGTAGCCAATTCACCTGGTCTTTATTGATATTGAGATCTCACTTCAGGAAAAAATTATCCTTTTCCTCAATTCATATACATTTTTACCCGGTTCAGGTCTAATCTCATTTCCAATTTTAAAAATACTGGCCTTGAACCATTTATTTTTACAGAAAAGACAAAATTCTCCTGCCCCGATTTCAAAAAAGTAGGGATAGCCGGGCAAACCTGTACCCTCGCTACCATTCAGATTTATTCGGATCCCGAAATATTGTGGTACTTTGCATCCTCAAGGAGACAGTCCAACAATACCAGGGCCAGCATCGCCTCAGCCACGGGTACAATCCTTGGCACGATGCATGGATCATGCCTTCCTTTTATACTTATTTCCACTTCCTGACCTGAGACATCGATGGTTTTTTGGGGGATGGCTATTGAGGGCGTTGGTTTTACTGCAATGCGGACAATAATATCGTTGCCATTGGAGATCCCCCCTAATATGCCACCGGCATTATTTGACAGAAATGCACCTTGTTTCATTTGATCGTTATGCTCACTCCCTTTGAGGCGGGCAGCAGCGAAACCTGCACCGATCTCCACACCCTTCACCGCCCCGATGCTCATCATGGCATGGGCTATCAGGGCGTCGAGTTTCCCAAAAACCGGATCTCCCAGCCCCGGAGGGCAGTTGCAGGCCGAAATCTCCACAATCCCTCCTACGGAGTCTCCCCCTGATTGAGCCTTTCGAATCTCCTCCTCCATATCGCAGGGGATTGTCTTCCCATGTATTTCAAGGATTTTCCCGGTTATGCTGATACCGCGGAGTGAGAGGCATTTCATAGCGACTGCGCCTGCAGCCACCCTGGCAACGGTCTCCCTTCCCGAGCTTCTTCCCCCTCCCCGGAAATCCCTTATCCCATACTTTTTCTGGTAGCAGAAATCGGCATGCCCCGGCCTGAAAACCCCGGCGATCTGCTCATAATCCACCGGCCTGGAATCCCTGTTCCTGACCAGCATCGCAATGGGGCAGCCAGTGGTCCTTCCCTCGAATGTACCCGAAACAATATCTACCCTGTCCGGTTCCTTCCTGGGTGAAGTAAGGTCGGACGTGCCTGGCCGTCTCCTGTCAAGCATTGGTTGAATGTCAGCCTCTGACAACTCTATTCCGGCAGGGCAGCCGTCGATGACAACCCCCAGTGCCTTCCCGTGGCTCTCTCCGAACGTTGTGCACCGAAAGGATCTTCCAAAAGTATTCATAGCAGTATGCTCCTGATAACCTGAAGTGGCGGCCGTATCCCGGTAAAATGCCAGAACTGGGCTGCAGCCTGCCTGGTAAACATCTCGGTCCCGCGAATCACCTCGCAGCCGGCATTTCTTGCATGGCGGATAAGCGGTGTGTCCGGCGGAGTATATACCAGGTCGAAGACCGTGATCCCGGGCCTGAGCTGGTCCCTGCGCAGTGGACTTTGCGTATCAGGAAACATTCCCAGTGGTGTGGCGTTCACCACCACTCCCGGGGATGTACGCTCAAATGCATCCAGTGGCCCGTACGCGGCCCCGAACCTTTCAGCAAGCATTCTTGCTTTTTCGACTGTCCGGTTTAGTATAGTCACTTCCATATCCAGGGAAAGCAGCGCATATACTGCCGCTGCCGCAGCCCCGCCGGCACCAAGTACCACTGCTCTTTCACCTCTCCTGTCTGCAAGCGGATCCCTGATCCCAATCCAGTCCGTATTATATCCGTAAATTGTATTTCCACAGAAAATGACCGTGTTTGCCGCTCCTATGGCAGTTGTATGCTCGTCCGGCCGGTCAAGGTACTGCATGATTTGATGCTTGAAGGGAATGGTTACCGAGAGGCCGCGTACATCCAGTTTCCGCGCAGTCCGCATCAGTAAATCGAGATCGTTGTTCTGAAACCGGGTATAATAGGCATTGAGATGGTGTGTGGAGAAGAGCCTGTTGAAGAGGGGCGGGCTCCTGCTGTGAGTGCAGGGATACCCGGCCACGCCGAAAAACCGGGTCAGGCGATCTCCTGATTCGCCGTTGACCCACTCGCCGAACTCCTTCACATCCAGGGGGTCAATCCCCGAATTTTCCATAAAATGAACTGCTTCTCTTCTCGCCTGGCCCGAAACGGTTCCCTCTGACAGGATACGCCGGATGTTGAGACATACCTCGTTGATGCGTTTTGCACTCGTATCGACACAGTAATCCGCAGAAGCGAGATAGTAGGGACTTCTCGCGGCCAGCAGTTCATGGATTTCATTATCGAGCGGCATATCGGTGAGCCTGGGCCTCATCGTGCCTTCGATCCTCTTCTCAATAGTCAGTTCATCGGCCTGCAGGAGAATCATCACTGCATCACGCCGGAGAATTGAGACATTCCGGTCATTTAAGATTGCCCCGCCCCCGCTGCTGATAATCGCATCCCCCGGGGGCAATGCAGCAATGGCCGCTCTTTCCATCTCCCGGAACACATCCTCCCCCCTGGATACAAAAATCTCATGGATGTTCATCCCTGCCATTTCTTCGACAATATGGTCGGTATCATAGAAAGGAAGCTTCATGAGACGCGAGAGGAGGCGTCCCACCTCAGTCTTGCCAGTTCCGCGAAAACCGCATAGCACTACTCTCATATCAACTCCGCCCGTCTCAGACTGTCCCAGAAACCCGGGTATGATTTGCTGACACACCCGGCATTCAGGATTTTGATGTTTCCTGCCCCGAGACCAAGCACCGCGGCGCTCATTGCAGTCCGGTGGTCGTCACCGGGGTCGATTGTCCCTCCCCGTATCGAAGATGGATGGATAATGATACTATCCTCCCCAACCGTGACCTCCGCGCCCATGCGTGTCAGTATATCTGCAGTAGATTGTATACGGTCACTCTCTTTATACCGCAGGTGAGAGATGCCGGTGATTCTGGTTTTTGAGCGGGCAAAAGCCGCCACCATACAGAGAGTCTGCACCGTATCAGGAGATGCCGACATGTCAATTTCTATCCCCTCGAGAGGATCATGTGCTTCGACCACTATACCATCCGCGGCTGCCGATATCCGGCACCCCATCATCTCCAGCGCAGAGAGAAACGCGCGGTCGCCCTGGCACGAATCAGGATTCAGGTTGGATACCCTCACTTTTCCACCACATACCGCCGCGATGGCGAAAAAATAGGAAGACGAAGAATAATCTCCTTCTATTGCGTACTCGCCACCCCTGTACAATTTTTCACTTTTCACCCGGAACCGGGTATATCCATGTCGTGATATATCGGCCCCGAATGCCTTCATCACGTCCACGGTGATATCGAGATATGACAGGGAGGCTGATCTGCCCGCAAGTATGATCTCTACGTCTTTTTCCGCACAGGGCCCTGAGAGGAGGAGCGAGGATATGAACTGGCTGCTGATGCTCCCGTCGACAACAGTCCTCCCGCCCCTGTATACACCCTGCACCTCAATGGGAGGATACCGCTCCTTCCGAAGATACCGGATGGATCCTCCGAGATTATTCAATGCATCCACGAGCGGTCCGACCGGCCGCTCGAGCATTCTTTGCGATCCGGTCAGGACAACACGATCTTTGCACAGGAGGGCAACTGCTGCTAAAAGACGGAGACTTGTACCCGAATTTTTCATATCGAGGGTAATAGCCGGAGGGCACCGGAGCGTTCCTCCCGACCCGGATATGAAAACGGCCTCTCCGCCAGAGGTTACCGGGATTCCCATATTGCGCAGTGCATCCCTGGTGACAGAGATATCTTCCGATTCAAGGGGGTTTATTATCCTTGAATTTCCCTCAGCCAGGGCGGCGGCGATAAGTGCACGGTGTGTATAGCTCTTTGATGGAGGAGCGGTGATGCTGAAATCAACTCCCTGCGCTTTTTTTATTACAACCTCCATTCAGGTACCTCAATCTCGTCATAGCAGCCAAGGTTTTTGACCCGGGTCATCTTCTCAAGTCTTTTTATCGTGTCTTTTACTGCAGTTGTATGTTCAAGGTCAATGAAAAATACGTAACTCCCTATTCCACGTTTTGATGGACGTGATTCAATGCGGGTCAGATTTATGTCATTCTCTGCAAAGACCGAGAGAAGACTGTGCAGAAGCCCGGCCCGGTCTTCCTGTGGATCAATAAGAATACTGCATTTTTTAAAATCTCCCTTCTCTTTTTGCGATAGGGATACTGTAACGAACCGGGTGATATTTCGCGGGTTATTCTCCACGCATTCCCGGAGAATAGGAATATCATAGATCCTGGCAGCCATCATTGAAACCAGGGCAGCAGAACCGGGGGATGCAGCTACCTCCTTTGCGCTTGCCGCATTGCTCGGCGTATGTATGACAGGTACGGCAAGCTCTTCGATCAACAGGCTGCATTGCTCATGAGTCTGTGGATGCGCATAGAGTACATCAATACTATCAGGCTGTGAAAAGCTTACCAGGTAATGATGAATTGGCATGAAGAGCTCTGCAGTGATGTAGACAGGGTGGCGGAGCAACCCGTCCAGGGATGGGCCAACTCCTCCCGCTTCGCTATTCTCCAGGGGAATAAGCCCCTGGTGTAGCCCTTCTTCGACTCCGGTGAATATCTGGTGAATGGTGGGAACAAGTTTATAATCCTGCCCGAATACCCGGTATGCCAGTTCATGGCTGAATGTGCCTTCCGGTCCCAGTGCCAGCACGCTCATCTGCCCACCAATGATTCGATAAGGTAATCGGTCTCTTCTGTCGCGGTCCTGCAGTATTCTCCGAAATGCCTCGAATTTTTCTGAAATAATTCAATGAATTCATCCATGTTCTCGTCATTGATGCACCCTGCGAGGGTTTTTACCGATTCCTCGCATGCCGAGAGTACAGGCCCCACATACGGGTTCATCATAAGCATGTCGCCATACAGTGACGGGTCCTGTCCAAGCAGCCTTCCCACAAGCCCCATCTCCATCTGGTAGACGGGACTCATGTATGGCACAGTCTCTTCAGGGCGGATATTCATTCTCCTCGTGGTATCTGCAACGCAGAGCGTAACAAAGTGGGTCAGGCCCTGCACGATAGCCATAAGCCGGTCATGCTCCCCGGGTGTGGACTGGGTTATCCTCGCGCCCTGGTCCCGGAGAATCGAAGTAACCTTCTCCATGGCCGCATTATCGCATCGGGCAGGGGTGACAACGATAGTCTGGCCCAAAAGAGATGTGACTGAAGGGCCGAACATTGGATGCATGCCAAGCACACGGGCTTTTGATTTGAGCATGGCCCTGACGGGCATAACTTTGAGGGAAGTGAGGTCTGATAGGATCTGCTCTTCCGTCAGGACCGGCGCGATGGAGTCAATCACATCAACCGTTTGCCTTATAGGTACAGACACGATTACAAGTTCGCAGTCCCTCGCAATATCACGCGGCGTGACATCCGTATGCCGCCCCGCACAGAGCACAACGTGTCCCGCACGGGAAAAGACCTCGCCAAAGAAAGTCCCCATCTTCCCGGTTCCACCGATAATTCCAACCAGCACGGGTCTCACTTCTCAATGATCTTTTCTTTGACTGCGATCCCAAAATGGCGGCCGGCCTCCATTGAACATCCGAGGACACGGTCCCCGACTGAAAGGTCCACAACCGACACCGCACTTTTGTCCTCTTTTAAAAGCCGGATGGTCTCCGCGTTCTGCAGGATGATACTGGCTTTTTGTCCCTTGAATTCCCCTTCAATAAGGAGCATGGGCCTGCTTTCAATCTTTATCCGCCCAACGGCAGCATCGCGGACATTCCCTTCCGCATCCGTGACCTGAACCTGGTCACCCGACCGAAGATCGGACAGGTAGGCAGTTTTCCCACCGGTCGTGAGGATGTAGGCATGCACAGCTCCGGCATTCACCCGGAAAGGCCTCGGGGCCACATAAGGATTCTCAAGCGTTTCTGCATGGATCAGGAAAAACGCTGATGACGTATTTCCCACCAGCATACCTTCCCCTTCAACCATCATGGTGCAACTGTCCACGCATACCCTGTCACCCATTCCCACATTACGGATAGTGGTGATGGTAAATGGTGTAAGATGGGCAATTTGACCGGGTTTTTTTACCATTGCGGCCACCCTCCGTATCACCGCCGGATCATCCGTCTTAAGCAGGATTCCGGCGACTCCTTTTTCGAGGACGTGGAGGGCTACCTCTGCGTCTTCCTCACTTCCGACGGCGGCAATGATCTTCTCGGACTGTGCCACAAGATTTTCAAGAGGGATCACGCTCCAATCAGCTGCATAGACAATCACATACCCCTTCCCGGACAGCCGAAGTGCCTCCTCCTCGGTTTCTTTATCAGATATCTCGACCTCGAAGACATCTCTGCCCGGCTGGAGGTCGCCATCGGGTGCAATCACCCTGATCCTTCCCAGCGATTTTACGGCCGCTGCATCTTCGGTCATAATGGCATCCGCCCCGCTTTCAATTGCCGTAGTGGCCAGTTCTTTTCTCCAGGGACGGATATCAACCCAGATCTCCTTCATTTCGACCTCGCCAGCGCTTCCCGGGGATCCATTTCCTGGTGTACGACCCGGCAGAGCGCCTCGACAAATCCCCTTGGATCATCACGCTGGAATGCATTTCTTCCCACGCAGACTCCCGCTCCTCCTGCCCTCACTGATTCCCTTATCGTCATCAGGGTATCGATATCGCCTGTCTTTTCACCACCGGCAATGAAGACCGGTACAGAGGATGCTTTCACGATCTTTGCAAAGGATTCCGGATCCCCTGTGTAATTTGTCTTGATGAGATCTGCTCCGAGCTCCTCTGCAACCCTTACGCAATGCCCTACCGATGCCAACGAGACCGGGTCGATTCCCTTCCCTCTCGGGTAAATCATCACAAGAAGCGGAATCCCCCACCGGTTACAGTCCTTCACCACCTTTCCTGCGGATTCAAGCATCTTTGACTCATGGTGAGCCCCAAGGTTAATATGAATGGAGACTGCATCGGCGCCAAGGCGCACTGCTTCCTCAACCGTGCATACAAGCACCTTATCATCCGGGTCGGGATTAAGCGATGTACTCCCTGAAAGATGGACAATCAATCCTATATCCCTCCCTTTTCGGCGATGACCCGACTTGACAATCCCTTTGTGAAGCACAATGGCATTGGCTCCACCCTCACTTACCTCGGAGATTATCCTTGTCATATCCTGCAATCCTTCGATCTGTCCCAGGGTGAATCCATGATCCATGGGAATAATTACGGCCCGGTTGGTGTTCCGGTCCATGATACGTTCTATACGAATCTCTTTTCCAATCATAGGCTATCCCCTCAATACCTCGCATGCCTCATCTACAGACCGCCCTTCATGAATGATCAGCGCTGCAGCCTTGATGAATCTGTCAGGTGACGGGTGCTGGAATGCATTCCTTCCTATGGAGATTCCAGCCGCACCGCCTTCCATGGCCCCTTCAATAAGTTGCAGCGTGGCCCTGTCGGATGTCCTGGATCCACCCGCCACCACAACCGGAACCGGACATCCCCTGGTGACCTCCCGGAAAGTGTCGGGATCTCCGGTGTACACCGTTTTTACGATATCGGCACCAAGTTCTGCGCCCACCCTCGCGGCCAGGCACACATGCTCGGCCTTATGCTCGTCTGATATATTCCGGCCCCGGGGATACATCATAGCCAGGAGGGGCATACCCCATTCCATGCACTCGATTGCAATTCTTCCGAGATCGGAGAGCATTTCTGCTTCCGAATCAGCACCCAGGTTCACATGCATTGAGACCGCATCGGCGCCCATCTTCAGGGCGTTGGGCACGGAATTCACGATTACTTTTTTATTTGGGTCCGGCCCTATCGCCGTACTCGCCGAGAGATGAAGGATAAGCCCCACGTCCCTCCCACTCCTCCGGTGCCCGTGAAGGGCAAGCCCTACATGGCCAAGCACGGCATTCGCTCCTCCTTCAGCAACCAGGTTCACTGCGCTGTCCATGTCAATCAGCCCCGGAATGGGTCCGTTTGTCACCCCATGATCCATAGGGACGATTATTGTCCTCCTGGTGTTTCGATCCATAATACGTTCAAGACGAATTTCTTTTCCTCTCATCATAATCTACCTCCATGCCGGCACATTCATCACGAAGACCGGGATGGAAAAATCAATAACAATACCTAAAACTGCTAAAATAACCAAAATAGTGGGTTAAAGCGTTCTGTACATGGCCCCGGCTCACACCGGATACCTTCACAAAAGTACCTATGCACAGGTCAGCAGCATCGCTAGTGGTGATAAAAACATTCACCGGCGAAAAAACACTCACCTTGCATGGTCAATTTATTTGAGCAGGATATATATAAAAGGCATACCTTCATTCTACAGTCTGCACTGATAGAAAATCTACTTGATCAGAAAAGAAAATTATGAAGGAAGGTTATTTCTGGACTTTTTTAATAGAGATCACATCGCCAAGGGTTGGAACAATTTTTCCTGTCCTGCGCCCTTCTTCCTGCTCGTCAGGAATATCAATAAGTCGTATATCCAGGATTTTTTCAATTTTCACCCGCACATCATCTTCAGGGATTAGGTCTTCTTTCTCTATCTTCTTAATGAGCAGTTCTTTTTCTTTAATCTCCATAGCGAGGTCTTTTTGTGTCCATCCACGCTGCATTCTTGCCTTTCGTATCTTCCTGCCATAGTCATCCACAATCTCCCCTTCAATAAAATCAAAAACGTCACGTTTTTTCCTGACAGGAGGTTTTGCAGATGGCTGTGTAGTTGCCCTCCTCGTTTGAGGTTTTCCGGGCTTCTGTACCTCGGTACCATATTTCGCACACTGGGCGCAGACCTCAAGCTCGGCTCCCTCAATCCTTACCGTCCGCGATTGGCCCCGGATCTTTGCACCACACAATTCACACTGCATATTCTCGCAAACATCTTTATAATCATTTTTCCCTATATAGTTAATTGAGGCAAGATATGGCAGAAAGCGCCCGGCAACCCCAGGAACCTCAAAACCCAGAGGAGATGTACAGGTATCTGCTCGACCGCGTTACAAATATGGAAACCCGCAATCTCGAGCTCAGGGAGCAACTGCGACAAATCGAGTCGGACAAACGCTATATCGAAACCCAGAAAATTCGTTATGAGCGCGAGGTCAGGAAATTAAAGTCCGAGATCGAACAGCTTCGCAGTCCACCACTGGTCATCGGTACTGTCACTGATGTGATAGACGGCGGCAGAGTAATTGTCCGCAGCAGTGCGGGACCCAGGTTTATGGTCAGGAGTTCGATGTGCATCGATCCCGAAAAATTAAAGCCCGGCGTGAGGTGCACGCTCAACCAGCAGTCTCTGGCCGTCATCGATATCCTTCCGGAGAGCTATGACGCACAGATATATGGAATGGAAGTCATAGAAACCCCCGAGGAAAACTATGATGACATAGGGGGCCTGGACCCCCAGATTAACGAGATCAGGGAAGCTGTTGAACTTCCTCTCAAAAGGCCCGAATTATTTGAAAAAATTGGAATTGAACCTCCCCGGGGTGTACTTCTCCATGGGCCTCCGGGCACAGGCAAAACGCTGCTGGCCAGGGCTGTTGCACATGAGACAAATGCCTATTTCCTGCGAGTGGTGGGATCAGAACTGGTGCAGAAATATATCGGGGAAGGTGCCCGTCTTGTAAGGGAGCTTTTTGACCTTGCAAAGAAAAGATCGCCTACCATCATATTTATAGACGAGATAGACGCAGTCGGGGCTTCAAGAACAGAGGCCACCACTTCGGGTGATCGTGAAGTGCAGAGGACACTTATGCAGCTTCTGGCCGGCATGGACGGGTTCGAGCAACGTGGAGATGTGAAGATAATCGGAGCCACGAACAGGATAGATATACTTGATCGGGCTCTCCTGCGCCCTGGAAGGTTTGACCGCATAATCCAAATCCCTCTTCCTGATTCAGAAGGCCGGCTGGCCATCCTGAAGGTGCATAGCAAAAAAATGAGCCTTGACGAAAATGTCGACCTGCAGGAGATCTCTTTCCTCACGGAAGGTAAAAACGGGTCAGATTTGAAAGCAATCTGCATGGAGGCCGGCATGTTTGCGATCAGGAGCGAGCATGATGCCATTACCAGGCAGGACTTTCTTGATGCTATCGAAAAGATTGGGCTTGATTTCGACAGCCAGAAATTCCGCAATAACTTTGGGGCAATGTTTGCCTGAATTTTAAAAAAAATTAACCTTTTTTCAGTAATTAATCCAGCGAATATTCATGCTCTGTGCACCAGACCTCAATTGATATCTTTGACTCCTGGCCTGCATGCTTTATATCGCTGCCCGTATTGGTTACTTTATCAGTTGAAACCAGCCGATTGTCCTCTATAACATAAAGCCGGCGATAATTCCATGGTTCCTCCGGCAGCACCGACCGGTCATAATAGATCTCCCTTGCAAGTTCATGGGTGCAGAAGATCCCGTCCATAATTTCAAAAAGGACCTCCCGCATGTATCTCTTGACATACCATCGAAGATCTGATGCCAGTGAAAGTGCACTGCCAAGTGAGGACATGGTGACGACCACTCCGCCGTAGCGCTCATGGGGTCGATAGAAGCGCAAGGCATCCCTGCTGGTCTCGGACAAGTGCAGCGTCCTGAACAGCTCAACACCTTCACGAGGCAGAAAGAGAACATTCATAGCCGATAATCACAGGGTAGTTTTTTTTATGGGTTTAAAATAGTTCAGTGAGAGAGAATTGGATGCAAGCATACCCTTCAGGTATACATCCGCAGGTCAACGGACACATCGGCTTTCACCTTCCGTACCGCCTTTATGAAGTCTTCATGCGAAACTCTCATGCCCTCTCTTCGAACTGCCATCATTCCTGCTTCCCTGCAGATGGCCTGGAGCTCTGCCCCGGTTGTATTCTCGGTCATATCGACAATACTGTCCAGATCCACATCCTCCAGAACCATTCTTTTGGAATGGATTTTCAGGATCTCCAGGCGGGCGGATCTGTCAGGGAGCGGGATAGCAATCGCCCGGTCAAATCTTCCAGGGCGCAGGAGGGCTGGATCGAGCATATCAACCCTGTTTGTTGCGGCCATTATCCTCACGTCACCCCTGGTGTCAAAACCATCCATCTCGGCAAGAAGCTGCATGAGTGTCCGCTGGACTTCGGCACTCCCCGAGGTTCCGTCATTGGTCCGGGTACTGCCAACCGCATCTATTTCGTCGATAAAAACAATGGACGGGGACCTCTCCCTTGCCAGTGCAAAAAGTTCCCTGACCAGTTGGGCCCCTTCCCCGATGTATTTATGGACAAGTTCACTTCCTGACATCCTGATAAAGGTTGCCCGGGCCTCATGAGCGACTGCCTTGGCAATGAGAGTTTTTCCGGTTCCGGGCGGCCCGAAGAGGAGGATTCCCTTGGGTGGCTCTACACCGACCCTTTGAAAGATCTCAGGCTTTGTGAGGGGATATTCCACTGCTTCCCTCACCTCTTCTATCTCGTGCTCGAGTCCACCGATCTTATTAAATGTTATGTCAGGCGATTCCTCAAGCTCCATGACTCTGACCCTTGAATCAAATATATTGCCGACGATTTTTACAATTGATAAGGCATTATTTACCGCCACTTTTGTTCCCGGTTTCAGCTTCCGGAAAAGTTCTTCATTTACATGGGTCAGGTATTCCTGGTTATTCCCCTGCTGGCGTAAATATACATCTCCATTGTCCAGCAGGTCGATGACGGCTGCCACAAAAAGAGGCATCCGCTTCAATTGATTATTTTCTCTTTTTAATTGAGCATTCTCCCTGTGAAGCTCATCATTTTTCACTCTTATATCGAGGAGTTGCGATTCCAGATCCCGTAATTTAAGCTGAAATTTAATCTCACTATCGCTCCCCGGATTATTGACCATGGTTTCTTCCATATCGCTCCCCCGATTATTGACTAGGGTATCTTCCATATTACTATTATATCTCCGTTTTCTAACATTTATTAGGTGTGATTATGATACTTGTCGGCCGAGGTATATCCAGGGGGACAGGGGAAGGACCGATTCTGGTCAGTAGCGCCCCCATATCATTCCTTTCAGGGGTGGACCCTGACACGGGCATTATTGTCGAACAGGGACATCCTCTGGAAGGCAAATGTATTGCCGGAAAAGTGCTGGCTTTCGATTATGGCAAGGGCTCCACCGTGGGCTCCTACGTTCTTTATGCACTCACCCGGAACGGAAACGCTCCGGCAGCCATCATCAACAGGGAAGCAGAGCCCATTATAGCTGTCGGGGCCATCATGGGGGGAATTCCAATGATAGACCGGATTGATATCAGCCTCCTTGAGAACGATATCTTTGCCCGGGTGAATGGTGAAACAGGGGAACTTGAATATTACGAATCCGGGGAGATGAAGGGATGAGGGATATCATGGGTGGTTTATAAAGACGCTCCTGGGGGCTGCGCCTCGCTTGCCCCCGCCGTTGTGGCGTCCCCCAAGTCGCGATAGGACTATTTTCTGGGGGATATGTTCCTATCCACAAAACACGATCAACCCTGCCCAACTGATATCCCATGCGGGGGATTTAAGGGGGGCTTGCAGATCCCCTGTGTGCATATACCTTGAGATTTTCCCAAATTGCGATGAGTGATACACTAAGATATCACCGTCTCACAAATTTTTTACCGTTCTGCGACTATCTTTTGCCATGAACAAAATTGTAATATCATTCTGCTGTATCCTCGTTGCCGCAGTAATCCTTAGCGGGTGTACGGGAATTCCTGATAGCGGAACAGTCAGTGACTCCGGCACAGTCAGCCTGACGCCGGGACCTGTACAGACCCTTCCTTCGGAACGAACCATTGATATACAGATTAATGAAAAAGACACCAGTTATGCCACAATTTCCGTAATATTCGCCGGAGGAAAGGGACAGGCCGCGGTAACATCAATCGATGTGCGGGTGACCAGGGCCGACGGCCAGGTGATTACCGAGAAATTAATACCGGAAAAAGGTACAGAATTGAAGATCCAGGGAACGAAAGAAGATGACCGTATAGAGGTTTTCGTAAGTTTCAATGACGGAACAACATACAAAATTATCGACAGAATTCTGCCATACAAGACCCGGGGCTGATCCGCTTTCACTGTCCTCGTGTCTGAACCACACATTTTTTTTGCGTTCCCGATCATTTCACTCACACCTTCCGGCGAATGATGCCCCATGTTAGTCAACTGGAGATACACCACTGCATCGAAGAATTCCTATGCCGCTCTGAATGCTGCATGTGAAATACAGGGCATTACCCTTCTTCCCGTCAAGGCACCACGCCCTGATATCACCTGTTATAGTCTCAATTCTATCAATGCAGATCACCTGATAGAGGAGATATCGGCAGCCGAATGCACGACCATCGCAGGCGGTCCTCATGCCACTGCCTGCTATCAGGACATAGTAGAGTATGCAGATTATGTGATTGTAGGAGAGGGGGAATTCACCCTGCCGGCTCTCCTCTCCCGCATTCAAAAGGGAGACTCCACTAAAATTCCAGGCGTGGCTACCAAATCAGGGTATATCCCTGCAGATAACACCATAAGGCTCGACGCTTACCCGCCATTCTCCCGCATCAAGGGATATATTGAGATATCCAGGGGTTGCCCCTTCGGATGCGCGTAC
This sequence comes from Methanoregulaceae archaeon, assembly GCA_035528475.1. GTDB lineage: Archaea > Halobacteriota > Methanomicrobia > Methanomicrobiales > Methanospirillaceae > SD8. Next base: position 19,571 of record DATKYO010000037.1, read on the forward strand.
TGCCAGACTCCTCGTATATTCGGCCACGGAATGCGGCACAGGAGTATCGATAGCATTGCCCGGTTTTCACGCAAGTACAGGGATATCAGGTTCGTCACTCCCAATGCCCTGGCGTACGGATCAGACGGACGGCACCCGGATCTGCAGAAAGTGGAAAGACTTCTCCGGTCCCTTTCAGGCAGGGTCTATATGGGAACCTTCCCAAGCGAGGTCAGGCCCGAATTCGTCACAGATGAATCACTTGATCTCATTAAAGGTTATTGCGCAAACACCCGCCTTCATTTCGGTGCACAGTCGGGTAGCGATGAGATCCTCCGGCGAATCGGGAGAGGACATACTATTCTGGATGTCACGATCGCAGTAGATCGGTGCCTGGATCATGGATTTGCCCCCGTAGTTGACTTTATCGTGGGTTTTCCCTTTGAGACCGATGAGGAGCAGCGTGAAACCGGGAAACTCATCGAATGGGTATCAGGGCGCGGATCGGTGCACGTACACCGTTTCATGCCTCTCCCCGGAACGCCCCTCGGGCAAAGCAGGGCGCGCCCACTCCTTCCTGAAATCGAGAGGCTGCTGGGGAAACTCTCCCTCAAAGGTTCACTTACAGGCTCCTGGAGTGACCCTAAGACAAGGTTTTATAGACGAAAACAAGGGAACGATATAGCATGATGAATGTGCTGCTTTTAGCAGACCTCCACGGCGAATTTGGAAAGCTCGATTCATTTCTTGATTTGGGCCCTGATGCGATATTTGTTGCAGGTGACATCACCAATATGGGACCTGCAGATTCAGTATGTCCACTCTTTTCCCGTATTGACGTTCCATCTTTTGCAGTCCCTGGAAATTGTGATCCGAGGGAAATTGTTGGAGAACTTGAACATTCCGATTGTGTATGCCTTCATGCATCCCAGATAAGTCTGGGCAGAATCACGATTGTGGGAATAGGAGGATCCAATCCCACGCCATTTGATACGCCCTTCGAAATGAGCGAAGAAGAGATAGACGATATATTAGAGATGATTGTTCCGAAGATGGAAAGGGCGGTTCATAATGTCCTCATCAGCCATATGCCGCCGTACGGGATCCTGGACATGGCCGGAGGCACCCATGTCGGCAGTGCCAGCGTCCGGAAACACATGGAAGCGTTCGACCTTGTCTGTTGCGCACATATTCATGAAGAACGGGGAATTGTGGAAGAATCCGGCGTAAAAGTTGTCAATCCCGGAATGGCCGCAATGGGACAATGTGCAATGATCCATTTCGGAACCGATCCAAAAGATATCAATATCGAATTACTCACCGTTTAGAGAGGAGCAACTCAAGGTACGATTCCAGGAGCGGTTTCCCCTCCACGCCAAGTTCTTCAGCCAGTCTTTCAATTTTTTTATGGGGGTCGGGTTCTCCTTCGTTCCCTGCAACTTCGATCTCAACAAATGACCCCAGACCTTCGACCCTGTCAAGTGAAACAAGCGCGCCCTTATAGTGAAAATATTCCCGGTCCTTTCTCACCTCGGCAACTCTCACAAATCCCATTGACCCGAGAATATCCTCCATCACATCTCCCAAATCCACTTTCGTATTGAGCTCTGTTCTGGCCTTGAACTGGTATTCTTTCAGTTTCGGCCCTTTGTAGGTGAGTGTGACCGAATTTCCGTGATATCGGAGTCTCAATGCTTCGTCGGTCCGTGCAAAATCACGGTGCGGAGCATTGAAATACACATCACGCTCCCTGATCTCTCCTTCGAAGGTGGCATTTTTTGCAAAAAGACATCCTCTTACTTTTTCCAGATAAGGTACACGAACCTTGAGCTCTATTTCAAGCATACGAAAGCTTCACTCACATCCCCACGATAAATATATTCCCTAAATATTGAAAAATCGGTAAATTTCCGTCATTCCTTTGCCTGAAGGCTGATACCCGGCCTCTTCTCCACATTCAGTAGTTATATAACACGGTCTCCGTAATAATATAAGGAACATCCAATACGCAATCGGACCGGTGAACCTGGTAAAAGGTCGGTTGCAACAGAGAATCCAAAACAGGTGAGGTATATGCCAGTTAAAAAAGGAGATTTTATCAAACTGAACTACACAGGGACCGTTGACGGAAGTATTTTTGATACTACCTACGAAGATGTGGCAAAAGAAGCAGGTATCCACAACCCATCTGCACTCTATGGGCCGGTAACCATCAATGTCGGATGCCACCATGTAATACTCGGCCTTGACGAGGAGATTGAAGGAAAGGAGATCGGGCAGGAAGGGGAGCTTGATGTTCCTCCCGATAAGGCCTTCGGGGATCATGACCCGGAAAAAGTCAAGGATTTTCAAAAGAATTCATTCAAAGAAAAACCAAAAAAAGGCATGCAGATCAAGGTTCCCGACAAGGGGGAGGGGACCGTGGCCGATATTATCGGGAACCGGGTATTGATCGATTTTAATCATCCATATGCCGGAAAAACCCTCCATTACACCTACAACATCGAGGAGGAAGTTACAGGGGTGGAAGACCAGGTTCAGGGACTGATAAAGCTCTATGCAGGGCGTGAGATGGATATCTCATTCGAAGACGGAATCGTGACATTCATGCTTCCCGCGGGCATCAACTATGACAGGCGTTGGGTGATGTGGCGGAGCAGGGTGGTTCATGAATCACTCGAACAAATCCCCCAGATCGAGGAGATTGTGTTCAAAGAAGTCTTCAAGAGGCCGGATAAAGTTGATGAACCTGCAGATGAACCTGCAGATGAACCAGTTGATGAACCTGCCGATGAGGAATAATGGCTCCCCCATCCCTGTGGAGCATACCTCATCACCAATCATCACGAAATTGCCAAAACTCCTGAATTATTCAGGAGCATAGAAAAGATATCTTTTTTATAAGCCGATCCACCTGCTGTTCCGCTGTACCGGTGTAACGGAAAGGATCAAGGAGGCCTGATATTTCATCCCCGGATAGATATTCCCTGATTTCGGGTTTATTTTCGAGAACCGATGCAAGCGCTTTTTTTTCACCCAGGGCTTCCATGCTGGCAGTCCTGATCAGTTCATGTGCAGTCTGCCGCCCCATTCCCCTCCGCGTCAGCTCGATCATTACCGACTCGGCCATATTGATGCCATGAAGAATACCAAGGTTCCGGCTGATATTTTCCCGATTCAGGTGCAGGCCTTCCAGGACGCCGATCATGAGACCGAGGATATGGTCGGCGAGTATGGATGCTTCGGGAAAGATAATACGTTCAGAAGAGGAATTTGTGAGATCGCGCTCGTCCCAGAGCATGTTGTTCTCAAGGGCCGGGCCCACCGCTGATCGAACAATTCGTGCCAGGCCGCACACCTGTTCGCTTTTTATTGGATTTCTCTTGTGCGGCATGGTGGATGATCCCACCTGCTTTGCCCCGAATGCTTCCTCGACCTCCGCAATCTCGGTCCGCTGCAGGGAGCGTATCTCAATACCGATTTTATCCAGTGTTGTTGCTACATTTGCCAGGAACATGAAATATTCTGCATACCGGTCCCTGGAGATTACCTGGTTTGAGACATCGACAGCGGTCAGGCCAAGAAATTCCATCATCTTTTCCTGGACCCCGATCCCCTCTTCCCCCATCGCGGCCTGTGTCCCTACGGCACCGGTCATCTGCCCCACGGCAACCCTGGGGGCAAGCTGGGAAAGCCTCTCGATATGCCGGGCTATTTCACTGGCCCATATGCCAAAACGCAGGCCGTATGTCGTGGGGACGCCTATCTGTCCATGCGTTCGCCCGGCACATACGAGTGTTTTGGTCTCCCCGGCCCGCTGGAGAAGCACCCCCAGCAGAAGACGCAGTTTCGCGTCAATAATCTGCATCGCTTCCTTAAGCTGCAATCCGGTTGCCGTGTCCAGGATATCATTGGAGGTTGCACCATAGTGAATCCACTTTTCGGCTTCTCCACATTCTTCCGATATCGCTTTTACGATTGCCATCATGTCATGATGTATCTCGTCCTCGATCTCCTTTGCCCTTGATAGAGAAGCAAAAAAAGCTTTTTCTGCAATCTCGTCTGCAGCGTCCCGGGGGATCATTCCTGCCGCGGCCTCTGCCCGGGCAAGAGCTACCTCTGCCTGAATTATACAGCGAAACCGGTTTTCTTCGCTCCAGACCCGTTTCATTTCGGGATTGCCATAGCGATATTCAATGGGATGGATTGCCATACAAGAAAGATCATGTTCCTCACTAATAAAAGGGGTTTGAAACCCATTACTATATGATGGATACACTGGACGAATGGTTTCCTTATGCACATTACCGCCCCCATCAGCGCAAAATGCTTGAAACTGCCGTAAAATGTGCCCGGGAGGGAGGGGTTGTCATGATAGACGCCCCGACGGGAAGCGGAAAATCAAGCGTCGTATCCGCGCTTTTAAGCGAAAGAAATGGAAGACGCGTAATAGTTGCAGTCAGGACCATAAGCCAGCTCAATACGTTCATTCGCGAACTGCAGCTTGTCCGTTCTAAAAAACCGGGTCTCAAGGCAGCATACCTTATTGGAAAAAGGATGATGTGCCCCCTTGCAGGGGAAGGCAACATTTACCGGAAATGCGAAGGTGTGAAATCCTTCTCTTCGGCACTCATGCGTGAAAGGGCGCAAAAAGGGGCCCTCATACCTTCCAGGGACCCTGTAATCCGCCAGCAGATCCAGAAGATGGATCCCGATCATCCCCTTATCTGCCCGTATTTTGTCAAGAGCAGGATATTTGTGGAAACCGAAAAAGGTCTGAAGATGCTTCCTTCGACGGCCCTGAAATCCAAAGCAGACCGTGTGATTTCCGAATGCATCTGGCCACAGCATCTACCATTAATGAGCGATGGCGTCTGCCCATATGAAATGATGCTCAATGCCGCCCAGAGAGCGGATGTCATTGTCTTAAATTATCACCATCTGTTCAATGATGACATCAGAGATCAGATTTACGCCTCCATCGGGGTCGAGCCATCCGATGTATGCCTTATACTGGATGAAGCACATAACTGCGGCGATGTGATGCAGGCCAGCTTAAGTGTATCTCTCGAGGAATCATCGCTGGAACAGGCCACAAGAGAACTCCGGGGTCTTCGCCGTAACCTGAAAGGTGTTGATGCAGTTCGTCACGTAATTCCCCGGATTGATACATTTATGCAGGGGCTCAAGAACTCTCATGAAAATGAAGACTGGTTCGACCCGGCAATATTCGAACGAATTGTGGTAAAAGAGTCGCTCTATCCGGACATCTCACTGATCGTCGACGACTTGATGAAGATCAGTGAATATATCCGGGAGAGCAATATAAAATCCGGGGAATTTCGGGAGACTGCAATAGAAACCCTGACGGAATTTCTGTTCCGCATCACGCAATCATCCTCTGATCCCTCTTTCCTCACCGTATACCGGAAAGACGAATCCGGGATCATCCTCGAAGTCAGGAATATAGACCCTGCCCGTAAAATGCAGGAGATGGCAGCCATGCATCACTGCTGCATAATGATATCGGGGACCTTTTCCCCGGTCGAGAGCTATAAACGATACTATTTTGAAGACCTCCCTGTCACAATCTGCTCTCTTCCCAATGCATTTCCCAGGAATAACCGCATTCTCCTGTGTGCACAGGACATCACCACGGCATTTTCCAAACGCCAGGATAAAAAGAACCTGTCCACAATATCAAGTTATCTGCGAGAATTTTCGAAAATAAAAGGCAACCTGGCCATTTATTTCCCATCCTACCAGATACTGGAGCATTTTGCCCAGGAACTTGAATCGGTAAGAACAAGGAAAAAATTGTTTGTCGAACCCAAGAATCCGCGTGATGCACGGGAGGCGTTAAAGGAGTTCATGGCCCTCCCGGGTTCGGGAAGATCCGGCCTTCTCCTGGCTGTATGTGGCGGTAAATGGAGTGAAGGGCTTGATTACAGGGGGGACCTCTTAAACGGGGCGATGGTGATCGGGCTTCCTCTTGCCCCTTTCAACCGTGTCAGACAGATGGTCATAGACTATTTCAGGTACAAGTTCGGCGAAGAAGGTGAATTCATCAGTTATATGCTCCCTGCCATGAACAGGGCACAGCAGGCACTGGGACGGGTGCTTCGCACACCCGATGACCACGGCATGCTGGTGCTCGGGGAGAGGAGATTTCTCGAACCGCGGGTGAGGGAGAGGCTTCCCGGATGGATGAGAGACGAGCTGCAGGTCTGCGACATCGGCAGGTTCAGGGATGAGGTGGCAGGATGGAGATGATCAGTGGATCATGCCGATTCGGCCTCTGGTATGTGCATGTATGGTCGAAGGGAGACATTATCTTCAGAATTCGTTTCTCCCCCACTCCACTCGAAGGGCCGGCGCATCCCAAAATTGTGAAATTCCTGGCCGGGCGGAATGAGGATCTCTCCTCACTTCACTCGGTCGGCACCGATCAGGATTACCAGTATTCCTCCATTTACAGGGAGGTCAGGAGGATAAATTACGGAGAAACCCAAACATACGGTGAAGTTGCCAGGAAAACAGGTACAAGCCCCCGCCTCGTGGGGCTTGCCCTGAAGCGTAACCCCACTCCGCTGGTCATCCCCTGCCATAGAGTTGTATCGGTTTCGGGTATAGGGGGATTTTCCCCTTCGGTTGATATCAAGGAATCGCTGCTTCGCCTGGAGAAGAAAAATAAAAGACGTTTAATTAAATGAAATACCTATAATATCTGGGATTAATCCGGTTTATCCGTTTCAATAGAGGGAAATAAAGGATGAATATTCTAATATTGGGAGCAGGTGCAGTCGGATTATCCGTTGCAGCCCGCATATCTGGTATTGCGTCAGTACACGCAGTATGCCGGCCTCAGCAGGCACAGGCAATTGGGAAGGAAGGATTTTTCCTGACCGGCCTGTGGGGTGATGAAACCCATTCCTTTTCCTGCTCCGATGATGCGCCGGACCGGGACTGGGACTATATTATTATCACTTCTAAATCAACGGATACTCGCTCGGTCTGCAACCAGTTCTCTGATATACTCAGGAACAGGGAAGTCATGAGTCTTCAGAACGGGATCGGGAACGAGGAGATTATCAGGGAATATACGGACAGGGTCATCGGCGCAATGATTATTACCGGCTTTGAATGGAAGGGAACATCATCAGTCCATGTATCCGTTGAGGGAGGACCAATGAAAATGGGACGCTTCCCGGAAGGAATTGATGCACATGTTATTGACCTCTACGAGACTATAAAAGCCGCCCGAATCAGTGTGGAGACAAGCTCGAATATCATGTCCGACATATGGGGAAAAACCCTTTATAATTGTGCCCTGAATCCTACCGGTGCTATTCTGGAGGTTCCTTACGGCGACCTCGTCCATCCCCGGTCATGGGAAATAATCTCAAGTATTGTCGCAGAGGCTTTCTCCGTTGCCGTTGCAGAAGGGATAAAACTGGCCTGGGAAACCCGGGAAGAATATCTTCAGCATCTGAGGGATGTCCTGATACCGGCAACTGCAAGGCATCATTCCTCAATGCTCCAGGATATCATCAGGGGAAAAAGAACTGAAATTGACTCATTAAACGGGGCAATTGTGGCCAGGGGTTCTGCCCAAACGATTCCAACGCCGTACAACGCCTGTGTCTCCGACATGATCAGGTGCAAGGAACAAATATCCCGGGGGGGGCTTTGAATCGTGAAAACCGCAATAATACTTGTCGGAGGGGAGGCTCGCAGGGCGAACGGAATGGAGAAATATTTTTTCACTTATGAGGGGAAGACCTTCATTGAGCGCCTGACAGACTCCCTCGCATCCGTCGTTGATGAGATCGTACTTGTGGCAAAAGATCCCGATCAATGCCGGAGATTCAGTCATCTGCCGGGGATTACCTGTGTCACTGATGTAAGAAAGGGTTTCGGCCCCATCGGAGGTCTCCATGCCGGAGTGGTTGCTGCCCATGGGACCGAATTATTCGTGTCTGCCTGTGATATGCCCTGCGTGAACAACGAGGTAGTTCGGTACCTCTTCTCACTGCTCGATGCCTATGATGCGGTAATACCTTCATGGGATACTGCTATGTTAGAACCGTTGCACGCAGTCTACAGGCGATCGGCTCTTGTGGCATACCTTGAGGAACACCAGTCTCTCTCGCTCCGGGATATGGTGAAAAATCTGAATTGCCGTTATGTGGAGGTATCATCATTAAGGGCCATGGATCCGACGCTGATCACCTTTACAAACATCAATAAAATTGAAGATCTGGAAAAAATGGATGAATTATTTCAGGAAGAGCAGAAAAGGGGCTCTGATACCTGAGCGGTGGTGTTGTCCCTTAAGGGTATCCTGATCTGCACCGTGGCTGAAACGTCATTGCCGGTAAATTCAATGAGATACTGGCCCGTTATGCGAATCGTGATATCTTTTCTGACATCCACACTATACAGTTTCCCGAATCCTTCACTGGCCACCAGTTCCCCGGTATTTTTATCCCGCACCGTGACCTCAAACCATGCAGACTGGCTGATATATGTCATGGTCTGTGTGACATCCTTCCTTTCCCCGTATCTGCTCTCAAACCAGATGGTTCGGGTGACGGTCTCAGGCAAGATACACATCTCGATTATCATTGGCGGATCTGATAGATCATAAGAATATGCCACCGTCTGATAATTCATTTCCAGGATATTATAATAAATATTCTGGTATTCTGTCATCTTTACGTCAGGTTCAGGTATCTGAGTATATGAGGAATTTGACTGTGTATAAGGTGTTGGATAAGGCGTTGCCGGAGTCAGGAACCTCGTATCAATGATCTCGGGTGTGACGGTTGTGGGAATTGTTGTTTTCCCGGGTCCGGACCCGGCCCCTTCCGAAGTGCCGCCCCCGTTCTTGTCCTCCACGGGAGGAGCGATGCAGCCGGAAGCCAGCACCAGAATGAGGATCACCAGAACAAATACCCCAAAAGTACGGGATCTTCTCATTAAATGTGCTTTATCCGCACACCTATTTATTCCTTTAGATTTGGCAAATAGGACGATTTTATTTCTTTTTTTATACGGAATGGAGAAGGATGCAGCCAGATGGACAATCAATAGATTGGTCTGATTAGCCGTGAAGCGATCATGCCTGGTCGTTGCGTTATGCATATTATTATATTTCGTTGGGACTCACCACTGTTACATCAAAAACAGGCTCGCTTATGTCAAAAAAACAGGTTTGGAACAGGAAGGAACTGGTGTTGGATAAGGCAGATGAGCTGGTCCTTAAAGCCGATATACTGGCACATCAGAGCAAATATGAGGAGGCAAACCAGTATTATGACAAGGCTCTGGAAATTGTGCCCGGCAATGCAGATGTCTGGGCTTTTAAAGGAATAACTCTGGAAGGTGGCCTGAAAAAAGAAGATGAGGCGATGAGGTGCTGGCAAAAGGCAAAACAACTCGATCATGATATCGCAGATGCCGTTGATATGTCAGAGGAAGAGGAAAAGGAAAAGGAAGTCGAAATAGAAGGAATCGATCTCAATTCTATTCATGGCGGCTGCAGGGATAAGATACTCAGGCTAATGATGAAAAGTAAAAACCAGAATAAATAAATGAATTAATCCTTTTTTCTCTGTGCAGTCTCCAGATCCACAAGAACGGGGGCTATAGTACCTGTATCTACACAGCGACGGGCCAGACGTGTGAGCCTTCTTATATAGTAAATATGCGCAATCTGGAAGCTCACAAGAAGGCCAAAACAGAATGCCACCACGCTGATTAGAGCATATGCAGTAATATCAACCATGTCTATTCACGCCATTTCATTACGATTCGCGTTCCATCTCGGCTATCAGGGGTACGATGCTGTCCACTTTTTCGCATTCCCTGGCCACTATTACAAAACGTGTCGCATAGAACCTGTCCAACAGGAGATACCCTAAAATTATCCCGATGAAAAACATCAGGGTGCCAATTACTATGTAGACACTTACATCATCCATGATACTGTCCTACTCCTCCACATGATGAGTTCTTCAAAATGGGTTAATAAACTACCTCTTCTATTCACTACCATCTTCTAATATGGTGATATTGTTTAATCCATATCAATATTCCCCGGATTTAACCTCAACTGCAATCCGAACATTTAGGATAAAAGAATCAGAATCGCCTGAAGATAGATTCAAATGAGATTACAGAGAATAATTCGTCTGAGGTGCTAAACAATTACTACAATCACCTTTGCGCATCACAAGGGTGGAACCGGCAAGACAACCTCATGCCTGAATATCTCGGGTTTTATGGAGAGAGCAGGCAAGAAAGTCCTTGTAGTTGATATCGATCCTCAGGCAAACGCCACATCGGGACTGGGAATTGACCCCGTATCACTGGAAACTTCCATATACGATGTATTTATGAGCCGGGTTGAGGGATATCCCAGGATTACCGTCCCTGACGTAACCATTCGCACTGAATCGGGTATCGATCTCGCACCTTCCACACTTGATCTGGTCGGCGTTGAGCCATTCCTCTATAACATCGAACAACGCTTCCGCATACTGAAGGATGCCCTTCACGGAGTGATACACCGTTATGATTTTATCCTGATCGATACCCCTCCCAGTATGGGCCAGCTGGTCATCAACGGACTTATTGCCGCAGATCATACTGTTGTCACTTTCGATCGCGGGGTCTTTGCACTGAAGGGGCTGAATACACTGATGACTATTTTTGATGATATCCAGGAGATGGTCGGTGAAAAAATTTCCCCTGATATGGCCATACTTACCAGGTGGAACAACACAACTGACAAGGAAAATACATGGTTCCGGGCGATCCTGTCTATCCTGGGGATAGAGAATAAAGAGGACGAGGAAAAGGAAAATCTCATCGGAATCGAAAATGAGGTGAAGAAACACTTTCCCCGGGTCTTTGCAGTCCCGTACAACAAGGCCATATACCAGGCGCAAAAGAGTGGAATGCCGATATCGCATTTTGCCCCGGATTGCGATGCAGGGAAAATGTATGAACAGATTACCGGAGAGATGATCGGGTGGCGATGATGGATCGAATTACTGATAACTACCTTGTAGAACATGGCAAGGCTGAGGGGTGGTAGTTGATGACCGAGAAAATCGGCCGAAAGGCCCTGTTTATAGGAGTCCCGGAAAAAAAGGAACAGGTCGAGGAATCATTTGCCAAAATGAGGATATCCGAATTGGAGGACCTTATAGAAAAGGGGCTCGAGGGAGACTTTTCGGGTAGAATTTCCGTGAAAGGGCCGGATGACGAGTTGACCAGCCTTTCAACTTCCTTAAACACATTCTTCTCCCGGATTGAGAAGTACGCAGAAAGATGCACAATATACCGCCGGGCATTTGAACAACAGCCCGCGCCTACCATCATAAAAGATTCTTCCGGCTCAAAAATTCTTTCCAACCCCTCGTACGACTCGCTAGAAGAGGCTGCAGTTACATCCCTGGAAAAACAGGGAGTCGGGAGTGAGTCAATGGTGTCCTTTGTATTCCAGGACCGGAATCCTCATACAAGGGAGATTCAAATACCTCTCCAGGACGGGGATACTCAACTCATCGAAGAGAGGAGCATTCCTCTTGTTGATGACAAGGGCGTATACGCAGTCCTTTTCAGTCTCAATGATATTTCGGCCTACAAAAAAATGGAACGTCAGATGAGGCAGCAACCGGAGATAGAAGAATTCCCTGATTTATTTATGGAGAGAATCCTTGGGGATAATCTCGTTCCGGCCCTGGTTGTTGATACAGACCTTAAAATATCTGCTTCGAATGATGCATTTTCACAGCTGAGCGGAATAGCCCCAAAAGAAGTAATATCAATGAATCTTCATGATATTCATGTTCTCGGATGTAGCGGACATGACATTGAAGATATCCTCGCGAATGATTCATCCGGTGCGGCAGAGATAACATTTGATTTTCCTTCGGGTCCGCGTGTAGTCTGGCAATACGGAACCATCATTCCCGAATATGCTGAAATGGGAAAACAGGTAATCCTGCTTTATATTGACATTACCGGCCAGAAACATGAAGAAAGCCTCCTTCTGGACCAGGTACAGGAATTGAGGGCATCCCTGCTGAAACTGGAGGAGAAAAATACCCTGTCGAAACTGGAGGAGGAAAAAGCCAGGACAATGGACGACACGACGGTGGCAGAAGAGGATGAGACGGTTCAAATAGTTGCAGAAGAGGATGAGACGGTTCAAATAGTTGCAGAAGAGGATGAGACGGTTCAAATAGCTGCAGAAGAGGATGAGACGGTTCAAATAGCTGCAGAAGGGGAAAAGACGTTTGAGACTGCTGTTGAGCAACCTCCCTCCCTGCATGAACCGGATTCCATGGATTCTGAATTACAAAAGACAAGTGACATCGGCACGCCACCTGCGCCAACTCCCGATATCACAGATAATAAACCGAAGGAACTGAGTCCCACCAGTACAATACCCGCAAAGGTATCCAAAAAAGAATCTTCAGCGCCTGCAATTGTCCATGATGTTGTAGAATTTGAACTAGCCGGGGAGAATTATGCTCTCGATATAGGGTACGCCCGTGAAATAGTTGAAATGATGCCGATTACTCCAATCCCCAGGGCGCCTCAATACCTTAAAGGTGTCATGAATCTCAGGGGTGAAATCACCAATATTATTGACATCAACAATATACTGGGTGTAGCTGAGAGCAGTGAAGTTGCGGGAAAGAAAATAATTGTTCTCTCTTCTGAAGCGACAGGCGGGGAGAATATCGGCATCATCGTTGATGGTGTCCATAGTGTGATCCAGATTCAGGATACAGATATTGAACACCTGGGTGAAGGAATTTCCGAACTTTCAGACTATATGAAAGGTATAATTAAAATTTCAGGCCGCGGATTGGTTGAAAAGAAGGGGGAGAAGTCCGGGGACAAGTATCTTATCATTTGGATTGATGTTCTCAAGGTTCTCTCGGACCTTCTCCAGCAGGGATCCACCAAATAATATGTATCTTGAAGAATTTATTAAAAAATTCAATTATTTACTTGAATTATACTCTGAATTCTAATATTTCATTTCTACACTGAAATTTATCGGATATGCCTGAAAACGCATAACTCTATATGGAATGAATAGTTTAGATCCTAAAGGCTATACATTGTGCCGATTCAATCTGCAATGGAGTTGGATATATGAAAAAGGTGGATATCGAGGATGCCAGAATATCATTTGATCACGGGAATTATGACGTGAAGATAGATGAGTCATCAGTGACCAAAACCTGCACCAAATTTTCTTCAATGATCGATGATCTCTTCGAAAAGTGCAACCAACTGGATAAGCGCGCTGATACCATGATGGAGCAAAATCCTTTGCCCATCCTGGTTTTTGACCAAAATTTCTCCATTCTGGCCACAAATGAGGCGTATGCAAAGGTAAGCGGGATTCCCAGGGAGAAACTCCTTACCATGAATGCCCGGGAATTTAAAATACTCTCGCAGAAGGGAGAAGGGCTCAAAGACGTCATAAAAAATAAAAAGCGTTCTTATGGCGAGATTTCTCTTGAATTCCCCGTAGGTTTTCGTATTCTTGAGCAGTACGGCATTCCTATCCTGGATGGGCAGGGTGAACTGGTCAACCTCTTTGTGGTTTACAATGATGTCACCGAACTCAGGAATAAAATGGTAGCGCTTGAAGATCTCCAGAAGCGTTCAGAGGCCATCGTAGAAGAGAATCCCTATCCTATCCTTGTTGTTGCCACCAACATGGATATTGAGAATGTCAACAAGGCCTTCCTGGAACTTACCGGATATTCTGCGAATGAGGTCAAAAAGCTCAGCCTGAAGGATTTCAAGTACCTGAAAAGTTCAGGGGGAAGGCTTGAAGATACCCTCAAGAATAAGAAAAAGACTCATGGCATGGCTACTATCGAGTTTCCCTCAGGGATCAGGATCGTAAAATGGCACTACCTCCCTCTTCTGGACCATGAAGGCAATGTCGCAAACCTGGTCACAGTCTATAATGACGTTACGGAAGAAAAGAAGAATCTGGATGATATAAAGGAACTTCAGCAAAGAAGCAACGCAATCGTGGACGAAAACCCATACCCCATCGTCCTTGTGGATCCACAGATGAATATCACAACCGTCAATAAGGCATTCCTTACTACGTCCGGATATTCCAAAGATCGTCTTTCATCCCTCACATTAAAAGATTTCAAGTACCTGAAGAGCGTGGGTGGCAAGATGGAGGACACCCTCAAAAACAGGCAGAGCGTAACGGGAGTGGCGACCATCGAGTTCCCCTCAGGCAAGCATATCCTTGAATGGCATTATATCCCGCTTCTGGACAAGAAAGGAGACGTTTCTAATGTGCTTATCGTGTATAACGATATCACTGAAAAGAAACTTCTGGAGGAGCGCCTGCAAAAGAGCATTTCTGAACTGGCAGCGAGCCTTGTAGCCGTATCGCAGGGCGATCTGACCCAGCCGGCAGTGACGTATCCGGATGATCCACTGGCAAAAGTCAAGGCCGATTTAAACACCGCCATTGATGAGCTGGGGACAACCCTGAACAATATTCTGCAGCAGGCCAACCAGCTTGAGCATGCCGTTGTCGACGTAGGGAAGGGCGCAGACGAAATAGCCAAGGCTTCCCAGCAGGTCGCCCTTACCGCCCAGAAGACTTCGGACGATGTGCGTACGCAGATCATTGAACTGGAAAAAGTCACCAAGGAAGTGTCCGACTTGAGCGCGTCCATCGAAGAGATCGCAAGCACTTCCCAGGAAGTCAAGTCAGTCACAGGGAATGTTGCCAAAGAAGGAAATGAGGCTGTCAGGGTTGGCAATGAAGCCAATTCAAAGATGAAAATCGTACAGGAGATTTCACAGAAAGCCGTTGACGAGATCGACACCCTTAACGAAAAGATGAGAGAGATCTCCAATATCGTCAAACTCATCACCGATATCGCCAACCAGACCAATCTCCTGGCCTTAAATGCAGCCATCGAGGCGGCAAGGGCCGGCGAACATGGAAGGGGATTTGCTGTTGTGGCTGGTGAAGTGAGAAATCTGGCAGGAGAATCAAAGAACGCCACACGCGGCATCGAGGATGTTATTGGCGGCATCACAGTCAGCAGCAAGAATACGGCAGAGGCCATGAAGAAAGCCTACGAGGAGATCATTTCGGGCATTGTCAGCGTAAATGAAACCATAGACGCTCTCAACCGTATGGTCGCGGATGTAAACATTTCGGCAAACAGCATTGCTGATATTTCAAGGGCCACAGAGGACCAGGCCGGTGCGACAAATAATGTGACCAAGAATGTGGACCATATCAATAACCTCATACTTGGCGCGGAGAAGAGCATGGAAGACCTTGCTGCACTGGCAGAAGAGTCGAGCGCTTCCACGGAAGAAGTGGCAAGCGCTTCCAATGAAATAAGGGGCATGGCTATCCACCTTCGGGAGATGGTGGACAAATTCAAGATCCAGTAGGGCGCCTATGACCGAAATGGTAGATGTAGTTGAATTCGAGATCGGTGAAGAGCTCTATGCCATGGATATACAACTGGCCAGGGAGATCGTGGAGATGGTACCTATCACACCCCTGCCCCGGGCACCTGAGTATATCTCCGGCATCATCAATCTCAGAGGCGAAATCACCACTGTTCTGACCATCAACGAACTGATCGGAATAAAAAAGAAAAAGGATACAAATGCCCAGAAAATCATCATCCTGGTTCCTGAAGCATCAGGCGGATCAAACGTGGGAATCATTGTCGATGATGTGTTAAGTGTGATACAGGTAGCCCGCAGTTCTGTTGAACAGATTGAAGGTGCGATATCTGCCGGAGGCGGGCAATATATCAAGGGTATTATCAAGACAAGACTGGATACCGGGGAAAAAATAAAAAAATCCGGAGAATCTGATGATGAAGAGGGACTGGTTCTGTGGCTTGATATCGAAAAAATTCTCAAAGAACTCGTAGATATCAAAGATTGACAGGAATTACAGTCGATGGATGACTTCACCATACTTCTCGACACCATAGAACGGATTCTAAATATCCGGTGCGGGCAATACAAGGAAGATTACATAAAGAGGCGACTCTTTTCCCGGATGAATGCCACGCAGACAAAGGAATACCGCGATTATCAAGCCATAATCTTAAAAGACGCCGATGAACGGGAAAAACTCAAGAATGCCCTGACCATAAATGTAACCAAATTTTTCCGCGATCCGGAGGTTTTCGAGGTGGTGAAAAAAGATCTCCTTACTACACTACTGAGGAAGAGAACAAAGATCAGGATCTGGAGTGCCGGGTGCTCATCCGGCGAAGAACCTTACTCATATGCCATAATTCTCACTGAGATGTCTTTTTTCAAGAAGGATCTTGATGGCATCGTTATCGCCACTGATATAGACCGCGAGATCCTGAAGCGGGCGAAGGAAGGGATTTATGAAAGATCTTCTCTTGAGAATCTGAGTGAAAGCCAGGTACGGCGCCATTTTACGAAGAGAGATGATGGAAAATTCGAAGTGAAACCTCACCTGAAAGAAAAAGTCAGATTCCAGAATCATGACCTCATGAGAGGGATCCCGGCAGGGAGGAACATGGACATCATCTCATGCCGTAATGTTACCATTTACTTTACTGATGAGCAGAAAGCCAGTCTCGCGCAAATGTTTTATGGTGCGCTGGCCGCCGACGGTTTTTACATCATGGGAATGTCAGAATTCTTATCAAGGAATATAACTCATCTCTTCAAATCCTACCGGCCCCAGCAGAAGGTATTTGTCAAGAATCTGCCCACCGGTTCAAATCCTGTTCCATCAATACGTGGGCAGGCAACCGAAGGGTGAGATGATAGCAGCTGGAGGGGAATAATTCCTCGGTGAGCAGGAGTGAGCATCGGTCCAGGTCCGCCCCAAGCAAAAGGTCGTAATATCCTTCGATTCTTTTATACAATTCTATAAATTGCTCCGGAAAATGGCCCTCGTCGACGACACACATCCTCACGATGTTATCAACCAGTCTGGAACCGATATCGGGAGGCAGAACATGCACCACCCCATCAATATTTATTGCGCAGCATTCGATTTTCGGTTGGGCGGATGAAATATATGTAAACTGCAGGTCGACATCCATCCTGTGCAGCCCCTGCATTCCATAACTGATGAAATCGATGAGGAAATCATTGAATATTTTTTTATTGCTGGAGAGATCTTCTTCTATTGCGCCCTTAGCCATACCTCGGGCAGATTCCGGTATTGATTCTTCATGCATCAGCCCCAAAAGAAGCTGCCTCTGGCTCTCCATATGCGCAAGCATCACTTTCATGATCCGCAACCTCTTTCCAAACTCCACCTCATACCCCAATGAATGAGGGAATATCTCTCCTTCCATACCTTAGCCCTGCTCAAACTGTATTATTTTTCCGACTTTCCTTCGAGAAAGGTTTTCATAAGTTCCTTCCTCTTTTTAAATCCACGTATTTCATTGGATATGAGGATGAAATTAAATCCCACAACCGTGATGATCAATGTACTGCTCACCCAGAACAGGGGTGAAATACCCTGCACAATGAATGTCGCTGCAAGCAGAATAGCTACAAAACAGATAAGATAAAAAAATACCCAGGTTCTTATATTCATCACGTCCACGAAGGTCTCTCCACAGACTATACTATCCGCATCATGCATCTATAAATCTGATTGGGCTTGGCATCGAAACCCTGGGGGGGCTTGATGATGCCACTTATACGGATGCTAACCATACCGTTTAAATGCTATCCTGAAACATACATATTTTACGCCGATGGCCCCTAATCTCCGTTTCCAGAAAGAGGGAAAAAAAGGCGATAACGACCCTAAAGATACCTTCAAGCTAAGTGTTATCGGAATTTTTGCGCTCAGTTCCCTGATACTTACAGTGTATACTGTAGGATTCATGAACAAGGAGATTCTCCTGTCGATCTATCCATTAATACCTCATCTTTACCTGATTCCGATTATTCTCCTTGCACTCTGGTATCCGAAGAGGGGCCTTCAGATTACTATCCTCTTAATTTCTGCAATCCTTATCCTCACCATTTATCTTTATTTCAGGGGTATGGTGCTTGATCCATTCATTTCGCTTTTATATTCCGGGATGGATATCGCAATTTTTGTTGTTCTGGCACTGTATGCAAAGGACCGGACCCTGGTGGAGTCCTTCCTGAAAGGCTTTTTCGAGCATTCGGGCCTTGGGGAGGACTTTGAAGAGAGCATCCGCCATCCCTCGGAAAAAGCAAAAGTGAAATTTGAAGGCGCGTTTGAAGAAGTGGTAGACGCACTCCATAGCCGTGATGAGGAGATGAGGGAGGAAGCGGTAAGGGCGCTTGGAGAGCTGAATGACCCCCGCGCCGTAGAACCATTGATATCCATTTTAAATGACGATAATCGCTATATCAGACGTGAAGCGGCCAAATCACTTGGGAGGATCGGTGATGAACGGGCCATTCCACCCCTGATCAACGGGTTAAAAGATGAGGACCGGAACGGACGCGAGGGTGCTGCAGAAGGTCTGGGCGAGATGGGAGAGAAAGCACTACAATCTCTCATTGATGCCATGAATGATGATGACTGGCACGTAAGGATGGGCGCGGCAATATCCCTTCGTATTATCGGGGATAAATCAGCAATCAATCCACTTATCGCCGCCCTCGACGACGAGAACAGGTTCGTGCGAAGGGAAGTCACCAAGTCCCTGGGAAGGATCGGTGATACGAGGGTGGTGGAACCTCTTATAGGAACACTGAATGACCCGGACAGAAGTGTCAGGATGAGGGCGGTAAGTGCCCTGGCCAAATTTGACGATGACAGGGTAATCGATCCCCTCATCCAGACCCTTAATGACGAGGATAGTGGGGTGAGACTGAGAGCCATACGGGCCCTTGAAGATATTGACGATCCCAGGGTGGCAAAGGCTCTCAATAATTCTGTGGTTGATGAATTTTCCATTTCGGAGGATAAAGGAGAAAATCAATGAACATAGTAACGGATATAAATTATTCTCCCCAAAATGAGCCTCTTTGAACAATATATTTATAAAGTATAAAAACAACCTGATTTTTACAGGCTATCTGGAGGGATCCGTTAGCCTTGCGAGGTGTAGCATATGAAGAAAGTAATCAGAAACGAAGACGCGTTCACCGGGTTGGAAGCGGCCATTGTGCTTATTGCATTCGTGGTCGTTGCTGCGGTGTTCTCGTATGTGGTACTGGGAGCAGGTTTCTTCACCACCCAGAAGAGCCAGGAAGTGGTCCACTCAGGT
>DATKYO010000038.1:0-13034 GCA_035528475.1 Methanoregulaceae archaeon
TAAGCGGCATAGACCTGATCCTGTTTATCCAGGTCGATCTTTGCAAGGGGCAGGGTGTTTTTCGGGATGCCTGCATAGGACGGGGCAGGGAAGGGTGCCCCTGGAGGTGCCGGAGGGAGATGGTCCGCGTATTCTTCCCAGCCTTTCCATACAATCCACTCGTAGGGCGGGGGAATATCTCCGTTGTAGACGTATCCCTCAGGACTGGTCCACATGTGGTGCCCGGGATCATAGAGCCACGTCCCATCGTCGCCATGCATTGTCATCTTTCCATCTTTAAAAAGTGGTTCTGCGGATTCCTTGAAATATTCATGCATTTCCGGCGGCATGGTTGCAAGATCTTCGGGACTGACTTTCTCCATGTACTCGATAAGCTCGATATTCCAGCCCGTGAGGTAATGGAGGCAATAATAATACTCATCGATTGCTGTTTCTTGGTCGTCGGTGTACCGTATCCATTCGTAAGAGGGGCCGATCCTGGAGTCGGGACCGGGAGTCCAACGAATACTTTCTCTCTGCACATCAGCGGAAGCAGTTCCTATTAGCAGGCTGACAATAATTACGAGTAGAAGGAGAATTGGAACCGTTTTCCTTGTTTTATTTTTTATTTTTTTTGTGTTGTATTTTTGTATTGACATGAGACTTGCACCCCCTCTCAATTGTCACATTACTCTAGATTTCAAACATTAATTATTTTCTGCCGACCCAATCGCAAAATTAAATGATTTATCTGCACAGTTCGATGAATCTTCATCATTGCGATGAATCAGCTGCTTGGTTATCATTTATCGCTACCACGGAGAAGGAATAGCATATACTGAAACTTGATTTCTCATGCCGCAGGTAATCTTTTAGAGTAGTAATTTTATCGATGATAATGCGCCGCTTCTCAACCTGGACAAATCCAGGCCTAATGCTCGCGATTTTAACCGGCCATCCCGCCTCCCTCCAACGGCTCTTTGACACTGGGTTCAAATCCCTCACAGAATTATTCTTGTTTTTTTCGACTCGCATGATGTTTTTTAATGATGTCTCAAGTCTGGGATCTGGCATAGCCCTGGAAGATGAGTGATGAGACCAAGCGGGTGGGTGACGATGGGCCATTCACCGGAAGAGCAGGCTTCTCTTCGGAAACAGATTGCCGAAGCGGAGGTGGAGAGAATCGCGACCTGCACGATCACGGTCCCTTCGGCATGGTACGAGATCGAGTACGGGCTGGTGAAATCTTCGGCAAAGACGGAGGCCTGACTATGTTCAGGCTTTCCACCCGCAGGAAGATGGTTATTGCCGGATGTGTCCTGATCGCTTTAGCGGCCGGACTGGCCTGCAATGACCAGCCCCAGGCTGAATTGGTTGAAAATGGCGATGTGGGGGTTGTTGAGGGCGATGGGGGTGAGGTGGGAGGGGAGCTGAGTCCCTGTCCCGGAAAAGGGTTGGGTCCGACATCAGGTATTCATATTCCATGAACTGAACGTTCGAGGCCGGAAATATACAGGTAAAAGCCGCAGCGGGTGAAAAATAAATGTAATGTCGCTGAAAGGAGAGATACACCTAAAAATGCCGGTATACAACCCGGCGGTGCCTTATATAATGCACCACCACTTCTTTCTCCTTCTGGAGTACCTGATAAATGATGCGATACTCCCCGGACCGCACCCGATAAAAATTCTCTGGACCGCTGATTTTTACACATTCCCGGGGGATTGGATCTTCGGCAAGAGATTCAGCTTTTTCCAGGAGAGAAGGAATGAATTCACGGGGAATTTTCTTTAAATCTTTCTCTACTCCCGTTTTGAATGTGAGGCTAAAGCGGGGCATAGAAAATTCAGAGGTGTTTCTTCAGCTCATCGAGGCCGATAGTCTTTTCATCCCGGCGCTCTGCCACCACCGCCAGGTCGTGGAGATC
Source organism: Methanoregulaceae archaeon (assembly GCA_035528475.1). Classification (GTDB taxonomy): domain Archaea; phylum Halobacteriota; class Methanomicrobia; order Methanomicrobiales; family Methanospirillaceae; genus SD8. The sequence continues at coordinate 1,907 of DATKYO010000038.1, forward strand.
CTCCTGGAGCTTTTCGTACTCCTCGAGGGGTAATATTACCGCAACCCGCTGACCTTTTTCATCTGTTACATATCGTTCCACGACATCCATAGTACTACCAGTACATCATCCCCTGACATAAAATCATGTTTCATATCTCCAGTACATTTACGTGCAGCAAACACAGCGAGGCACTGCTTCCTTTCGATAAAGTTACTCCCAAATACTCTTTTTTTCTTTATTAACTCAACGCCAACTCGATTTCCCTGGAACGGGGCAGACAGGAGAGTACCAGCATGGCAGATTTTGTCCAGCAGAGCAATGTCAAGTCGGCAACCCGTGAGCTTGCAGCTCCGATTGCGGATGTCGCCACCTTTGCAGGGATCATCCAGGGCATCCTGGACACGAACCAATTCAGGTGCACCGCATACGAAACGTCCAGCCAGGTCTTGGAAGATGAGACCCGGGCGATGGATTACACGGGGCCATTCACCCGAAGAGCAGGAATCCCTGCTTCGACAGGTGGCCGAAGCCGAGGCAGAGAGAATCGCGACCTACACGATCACCGTCCCATCGGCATGGTACGAGATCGAGTACGGCCTGGTGAAATCTTCGGCAAAGACGGAGGCCTGACCATGTTTGGGCTCTCCACCCGCAGGAAGATGGTTATCGCCGGATGTGTCCTGATCGCTGTTGCTGCAGGACTGGCCTGCAACGACCAGCCTGGGGTTGAATTGGTTGAAACTGGCGATGTGGGGGTAATTTTTGATGAAGGGGATGGGATTTTGGCAGGAGGGGTTGTTATGGATAATGGGGAGGAGGTGGTGGGGGGAGAAGTTGCCCCCCTCTAAACCGCCCTGGCTTCACTGACGGGTGTATAACGAGGGGATTTTGTGCCTGCCCTGAAGAGAACATTGTGGTTGTGATCAAAATTGTTTCAGTTTCAGAAACAAATTATTTCTATTTCAGAAACAAATTGTTTCTCGATTAGAAACAAATGAGCAAAAAAGTAACTATCATAAAATTGCCGGAACTCTTCAAATCGGATGATCGAGTGAGAATCCTCAGATATGTATCCGAGAGGAAGAGTGTCACCGTTCAGTCCGTTGCAGAGGCTACCGGGGTCTCAAAGCCAGTTGTCTCCAGGTACCTGAATATGCTCAGGGAAGTGGGATTGTGCGAGCGTACCGGGAGGAAGATTTCATGGGTCCCATCTCCCCGTGGATCCGCAGTCAAACGATTCTTAAACATTGTGCTGCTCGATGAGCACATCCCTTCTCCTGGATGGGCACGGGGAATCGGCACCTATGGATCCTGGGCCCGGGGCACGAATACTATCGAGAGCGACATTGATCTATGGATATTGGTGGATTCGTATTCGCAGGACATTGAACTTAAAATCGCCGAATTACAGCATACACTCGCCCATGCCCTGGGATATGAGGTCCACACACTCATTCTCACCAAAGAAAAAGTGGAGGGACTCCAACACAAAGATGCTCCGTTCTACGAGGAATTCAAAAAAGACCATGTTGTAATACGAGGTGTGGGGATTGACAAAGCTTGAAAAATGCTTCGGAGAAGGAAAATTACAGACGGTTTTACCCTCTGAAGAAAAGGCACGGGAGTCCCTGCTTAACTGCACGGGAAAATTTTGCTGAAGCGGAGGAAGCAGTCAAAGTCGGATTGCTCCGTGCAGCCACAAACAGCGCCTATGTGGCGGTTTTCCATGCCGCCCGAGCGGTTCTATTCCGCGATGGCATCCGTGAGAAAAGCCATTTCTGCCTGGAACAATATCTGAACACCTATGTGGACTCTGGGAAATTGGAATCAAAGTGGGTCGCTTTCTTTGGCAATCTGCGGAGCAAACGTGATATTAACCAATATGGGTTTGAACCTCCGGCAACGAGAGAAGAGCTGGACATAACCCTGCAATTGGCTGCACAGTTTATCGATCGGATGGGCACTCTTTTAAAGATATAATAAACCCACCATGGAGTCATACTATGAGATCCCCCCGGATATCCTGGAAGAACCTGAAGAATTGATTGAATGGGCACATGAATCACTGTCCATTCAGAAGAAAAGAAAATGAGATTTCCAGTGCCAAAAAGAATCTTTGCAAAACATTTTGGAAGGCAACTGGTAATAAAAAAGAAGGAGAGAAACAATGGATTTAAAAAAACTGACTGCACCGTGTGGACTGGCCTGCTTTGCCTGTCCTGTGTACATAGACAACATTACTGATGAAGCTGGCTCAGCAGACCGCTGAGATGTTGGGAATAGATGCCAAGGATATCCCCTGTGAAGGGTGCAGAAGTGAACGTGGCTGTTCTATTTCGAACGTATTGGGAGGCAAAGAAGGTTGCCTGACAAAAAATTGTGCTGATGAGAAGTGTCTGCATAATTGTAGTGAATGCAGCGAATTCCCCTGTGAAAACCTGATGCCGGTTGCAGACGGGGCTGATACATTTCCCCATAATACGAAGCTGTACAACCTATGCCGGATCAAATTAATCGGCCTGGAAGCGTGGGCCGATGAAAGTACCACAATTCAGAAGAAATATTTCAAAGGTGCATTTGCGTACGGAAAAAGCCCGGTCCTGGAAGAAGATTCAAGAGCAGTCTGAATAAAACATCCATCTTTCAGGCCCACACCTGACTGAAAAAAGGGTGGCGGCTAGGGGAACAATTGGCACAGCAGGAAAGTCAGACAGTTCCCATACCGGATTGGTCACCGGAATGATTTTTCCTACCATATTCCCTCACTCCCAAAAGCCTCCTTCCGCAAATTTCCCGAGCCCCAAAAACGCCGGCACCAGCCAAACCCGGTGCGGTGATCTCTCGCATGCTGGTCTGCCAGCTTATTGCTGCCGAGTGCTTGGCTTTCTGCTCTCCAGCCCACTCCTGAAATCGTTCGCCTGCCTAAAAGCCTTCTTTAAATATTTCCTTGATATAACACATTATAGTTAATGAGGAGTCTGAAATATCGTGCATATTCTTGACCGCCCCGGCCCTGTTAATACCGCTACTATTGTTGATGTCGTGAAGGAGGCCAGTGCCCGTGCTGATGCAATAGTGGTTGCCTCAATTACCGGTGACAGTGCATTAAAAATCGCTCGTGTTGCCGGCAGTAAAAAGGTTGTCTGTGTAACCTGTCCGCAGGGAATGGCCTGGGAAGTTGATGGGATGGAGACCGGTATCTTTGCAGAGATTCCTGAACTTCGCATGCTCCGTGACAAATGGAAATCCGAGGGTCAGAAGAGAGTTCCCATGGAGATCCCATCTCACAACAGGATTCAACTGGAACAGATGGGAGTGCCGAGGATCCAGGGAACGATTCCCTTCTTCGGCCCCAGTTTTTCCATGAGGATTCATCTGGGTCATATCTCCTCGCTTGATATCATGGCAAAGACCCTGGAACTCTTTTCCCCGGGTACCCTTGTCGGCATGGAATGCGTTCTGATGGCCGTTGATGCAGGCGTGATTCCTGAAGGGATTCCTGTGATCTGCTGTGCCGGTACCGAACGTGGTCTTGATACTGCATGGATCGTGAAGAGTGCCGCTTCAGCGAATATTTTCCATCCTGAACGAGGGTTTCGTTTTATTGAATTACTGGCAAAACCCGGCATAGCATTGAGTCCGTCGGTTGGCATTAACTATATCCGGTAAAGGCCGGTATCGCGAGGGTGTTATGAGAATAAAAAGAAACTTAAAATTAATTTTTATCGATATAGTAAAACTTCTTTTCGGATTTGGCAGGTTATTTAATAATTAAAATACCATCCTAAAAAACGTGGATGTTATAATTAATTGCTCTTAAAAAAGGATCATTGTAAAGTGAATTCATAATGAATGAAAAATACCAAAAGATCATAGAAGTGATCCTGATCGCGGTGGGCCTGTATCTCATCTTTTTATTATTCAAGCTCATCACGGACCCGCCGTATATTATCCCCGCAATCGCCCTGGTGTTCGTGCTCTATTGCATCTGGGTGTTTCCGGTGGCAGACAGGCGGCTTTCCGGGGATAAAAAACCCGAAAAAACCGATCAAAAGGATAAAAAATTCTACCGGACCCGCAACTGGTATCTCATGCTCTTTCTCTCGATCACGCTGATCACCTTCATAGTGGTGCATTTCTTCGTCCTCTACATGCACGAGTTCTCGCACAGTTTTGCCGCGTACTTCCTCGGTGCAAAGGAGAACCCGCTTGACATCATCTGGGGGAGGGGGATCTTCGGGGTTCACTGCGACGAGAACGTGGACTACCAGACGCTATTTGCTGCAGGAAAGGGAACGACGGCGGCCGCGATCGCGTTTGCAGGTCCGTTCTCGAACATCCTGCTATTCTTCGTCACGGCAGGCCTCCTTTTGCTAAAGGCTGTCCGGGCACGAAAGTGGATCTATCATACCATATTCTGGGTATCTGGCATTACGTTCATCATGATATTCGAGTATGTCTTCACCCGCTCGTTCATGACCAGTGACGATTTCGGGAATATCGAGCACGGCCTCGGGCTGTCCCCGTATGCGGTATTCATTCTGGGAACGATACTCGGGCTGATCGGCCTGTGGTATATCCTGACGGTTCTTCTTCCGGGTCATTACCGTATTGTGACACCGGGCGATATTTCGAAGCAGTATATCACGATCACGGTAATCTCGTTCGCCTTCTTCCTGCTCTATATCGGTGTCCGCATACTCGCATACCCGTCGGTGCCCGAGTGGTGGACCGGATGCGTGGGAATTGCCGCACTCTTCATTCTGCCGCTGCTTGCCAGCCCGAGACGGCAGTGGGTGCGAAAAAAGACCGGGGAATAAATCGGGAAATTCTGGTGGGCGCCGGTTCCGGATCCCGGTCCCCCCAGCATTCCCGGTTCGGGTACCGGTAACGGTTGAGATAGTTTTATGGCAGCTTGATATAAGTGGATACATGTTCTGAAAGGTTAGCAGGGATTTTCTGAGGAGATATTCCCCGCCTTTTTAATGAGGGATCTGGTGATGGGAATCTCCATCACCGGATCCGGGAGTATACATGTCACGAATTGAGGAAGGTATAGAGATTAGCTGTCCGGTCGAAAAGGCATTTGCCTTTACGACCGATGCAGAGAGCTGGAATAAATGGATGACAATCCTACCGGAAGCGGAGCAGACTTCTCAGGGACCGGTCGGTGTAGGTACGACATTCAGAGGTACCAACCTCATGATGGGACGTACAATGCAATGGACTGCCAAGGCAACTGAATACGAGCCGGCAAAGAAATTTGGAAAAAACATTACATCAGGATCTGTCTTTATCGAACAACACGACACCTTCGTACCCACAGAGAAAGGTTTGAGATTTGTCATTGCATATGACGTCAAAGTGAACGGATTTTTAAAGTTGTTGTCTCCGGTGATAGTAAGCTCAATGCGTAAAGAGCTCCAGAAAAGTCTGGTCAACCTGAAACAAATTCTTGAGGCTGATTAATACCATTTTTTGAGTTACTTTACAGGGTCTCCTGCCTCCAAGGGAGCTCTGCGGCTTAAAAAGTAAACCAAATTCAAAAACCCCGCGAGCCCAGGCCCCCTCCTGCACTCCCCGGCCCCGGGCGTAACCCCCTGCCCGCAATCAATCGCAATTGAATTCTTTGTGTTCTTCGAGTGATGGCTGAAAAAAATTGAGCCGGATTTATGAAATCACCCAAATATTCATGTGTGTAAAAGGCATTTATGACACAAATCAGGTTTTTAAAATAGTATATCCTGATCTCCCTCATACACCGTCGATAAAATATCTTCATTGCGGATGTCACTCACATGAATGGGTAAACCGGACGTTGATTAAGCGAAAAAAAATTTTAAAAGAGGCAATATCCCTTGTGGAACAAATTTTCATTTAAAAGAAAAATACAGGACAAAGATCTGTATGCCTGCCCGATTAATGCCGACCCCCTCAGGGATGAACTCTACAGCGGGGACCATCTGGCTCAACATGCAAAGGAGACTGCCTGCTCGTTCAGGATAGATACCCGGAAAGGGCAGGATCGCCTCCTTCCACGACTTGCCGATAACGAAAAGGTCCTGCTGGAAACTCACGCACTGCTGAACGCCGCCATCGAGGCGGACCGGCGGATTGCGCCTGCTGGCGAATGGCTTTTGGATAATTTCTACCTTATTGAAGAACAGATAAGGACTGCCCGTCGCCATCTCCCGGAAGATTACAGCAAAGAACTTCCCCACCTGGCAAACGGGCCGCTTGAAGGATTTCCCCGGGTGTACCATATCGCCAGGGAATTAATTGCTCATAGCGAAGGGAGGGTTGATACCGAGAGCCTCTTTGGTTATATCAATGCATACCAGAGTGTCAATCCTCTGCTGCTCGGAGAACTCTGGGCCATCCCCATCATGTTCCGGCTCTCTTTGATAGAGAACCTGCGCAGGATAGCCGATATTATCTCCGCAAACAGGCGTGACAGCGACGCCGCAAGCCATTGGGTAGACCGGATGACAGACGTTGCCCGGGAAGACCCCAAGAACCTGATCCTGGTTATCGCAGATATGGCACAGTCAGATCCCCCCCTGACCAATACTTTTGTTGCGGAAATGGCCCGGCAATTGCAGGGCCGGTCCGGGGCACTCTTATTCCCCCTCACCTGGATAGAACAGAGGCTTTCAGAGAGAAACCAGACCCTTGAGCAGATGATCAATGCAGAGTCACGGGCCCAGGCTGCGGATCAGGTATCTTTCGCAAACAGCATAACCAGCCTTCGTCTCCTTGATACGATGGACTGGCGTGAGTTCGTGGAACGCCTGAGTCTTGTAGAGCACACCCTCCGGAGTGATCCTGCCGATGAATATGCAGCCATGGACTTTGAAACCCGCGACCGGTACCGGCATGAGGTTGAGGAGATAGCAAAAAAGGGAGGTTTCCTTGAAAGCGATGTTGCAGAAAAAGCAGTGGAACTTGCCCGAAAGAGCCGGGATGGGAATGACAGAACAGGCCGGGCATCCCATGCAGGATATTACCTGACAGGCAAAGGAAGAGACGTTCTTTTAAAAGCACTCTCATTTCATCCTTCTTTGATGGATCAGATCAGAAGATCGGGATCTACCCCTCTCCTTTTCCTGTATTTCTGCGGGATCCTGGCAATTATGCTCATCGTGGCTTCTTTTGGGTATATCTGGCTGAGCGCCTGCGGGTGGTTCGCTCTGCCCATCCTGGTCCTTCTCCTGTTCCCGGTCAGCCAGGGTGCAATAACCGTTGTTAACTGGGCAGTCACACTTCTGCGTACTCCTGATTTGCTCCCGAAGATGGATTATTCAAAAGGGATACCCAGGGAGCAAAGAACCATGGTCGTCATCCCGACAGTGCTCTCAGGACCTGAAGATGTTTCAGGACTCCTTGACGCACTTGAGATCCGGTACCTGGGAAACCAGGACGATAACCTGCTCTTTGCCCTGTTAACGGATCTCAAAAACGCACCTGCCCAGGAGCTGCCGGGAGATGCGGAGACAGTCGATCTGCTTGCAGCCGGAATTGTCGATCTGAACAAGAGATACCGGAGCGGGAAGCAGGATACCTTCTTCCTCATGCACCGGTCCCGGACCTGGAATGCGGGTGAAGGGACCTGGATGGGATATGAGAGGAAAAGAGGGATCCTCGAGGCATTCAGTACCCTCTTGTCTGACAAAGATACGCATACGTTCTCCCGTATCGTTGGCAACCAGGAGGTCCTGGCCGGTATCAGGTATGTGATAACCCTTGATACCGACACACAACTCCCGCGGAATAGTGCGAGACGACTCATCGGTACGATCGCCCACCCCCTCAACCGGCCTGTACCAGATCCCAAAACCCGGGTGATCAGCGAAGGATATGGCATTCTCCAGCCCCGTGTTGCGCTCTCTTTGTCAGAGTCCGGCCTTTCATATTTTGCCTTAATATTCGGGGGTGAGCAGGGCATTGATCCCTATACCCGTGCAGTATCCGATGTGTACCAGGATGCCTTTCATGAAGGGTCATTTATCGGAAAAGGGATCTATGATCTCGAAGCCTTCACGCGATCCGTTAAGGGGCAGTTTCCAGAAAACCTCATCTTAAGCCATGATCTCCTGGAAGGGTGTTACGCGAGGACAGGTCTTGTCAGTGATGTACAGGTCTTTGAGGAGTATCCGGTCAGTTACCTGGCTGACAGCAGACGAAGGCACCGGTGGATCCGGGGCGACTGGCAGATAGCACCATGGCTCCTTCCATACGTCCCGGATAATTCTTCAAATGCCAAGAGAAATCCGCTCTCACTCTTCTCACGATGGAAGATCTTTGACAACCTGAGAAGAAGCCTCGTTGCGCCTGCAACCTTTCTCTTCCTCATCATCGCATGGACCTGCCTTAATGCTCCTCTCTTCTGGACGGCCGGTATCGTATCGCTGTTCCTGGTCCCACCGCTCATTATCGCCAGCTGGAAACTGATAAAAAAGCCTGCAGAACAGACCTGGATGCTGCACCTCTATGATATGCCCCAGGTTATCATGGGCCAGCTGGCAGTACCCCTTGTAACCCTCGCCTTCCTCCCGTATGAAGCATATATCTCCCTTGATGCAATCCTCCGGTCCTGCTGGCGGATGGTCATTTCTCATCGTAATCTTCTGGAATGGACTACCCACCAGGAGGCCGGGCGAACGGGGACCGCGAGCCTCTCCGGAACCTGCCGGATTATGTGGCCGGGACCGGTAACCGGGGCGGCATTGCTCATGGGAATGGCTCTTTCGTTCCCCTCAGCAAATCCCGCTGTCGCCGTGTTTGCTCTTGCATGGGCCCTTTCCCCGGCCCTCGCATGGGGGATAAGCCAGCCACTGCAAACCCGGACTGCCAGCCTGACCCCCGGGCAGGAACGTTTTTTACGGGGTGTCGCACGACGGACCTGGCGTTTCTTTGAGACCTTTGTCACTGCGGAAGATCATTATCTTCCCCCGGACAACTACCAGGAGCAGCCGGTCCTGGCGGTTGCCCACCGCACCTCCCCGACAGATATCGGGCTCTCCCTTCTCGCAAGTCTTACCGCGTACGACTTTGGGTATATTCCGGTGACGGAACTGGTCGGGAGGACTCATAAGACCCTGGCTACCATGGGGCAGCTCAAGAGATTCCGGGGTCATTTTTACAACTGGTATGATACCATCACCTTAGACCCGCTCCTCCCGCGGTATATCTCCACGGTCGACAGCGGCAACCTTGTCGGCAACCTGCTCGTATTGAGGCAGGGACTCGAAGAAATCCCATCGTACCCGGTCCTTTCGAAGAGATGTGGAGATGGTCTGGCAGACACGCTCACCCTCCTCTCCGGTGCAATCGATGCCGCCACAGAAAAGAATACGGGAGCGGTGCCGGACCCTGTCCGGTCAAAGATTACGGAGATGAACGACGGTGCAGCCCGTATGCCCGGCCCGACTATAAAAGTCCTGAACCATCTCCGATATCTGGACGGGATTGCATCTGAAGTACTGGATGCACTCAAAACCCATCCGGATGAAGAAGTCAGGTGGTGGGCTGCTGCGACAAAACGACAGACCGGGACAATGGTTGAGGATTTTACCACGTTTATTTCCTGGGAATCCACCGGCAGTCCTCCTGACACTCTCCGCAATGAGGTTCCGCAGGATCTCATCCCGCACCTCTCCTTAGTCTTTACAAAGCTTGAGACGCTGAACAGTCAGGTCCCGACACTCCGAAATGTCGCAGATATCCGGCAGGATCTTCACACCCGGATCGGTCCTCTGCTTGAATGGCTTGATAACCCCCGGGATACGAACGGTGTCCCCGGTCCAGGACATCACTGGCTGGTCCGGACTCTTGAGGAGATGAGGACCTCAGGTGAACGGGCAGAAGAACTCATCCTGTCGGTATTGGTCCTTGCAGACCAGTGTAGTGAATATACCGGGATCGAGTATGAATTCCTGTATGACCGGGCGAGCAATTTCCTCGCAATCGGCTATAATGCAACGGATCTCCGGCGGGATGCCAGTTTTTACGATCTGCTTGCATCCGAGGCACGACTCACCAGCTTTATCGGCATTGCCCAGAGTCAGCTTCCGCAGGAGCACTGGTTCGCGTTGGGGCGTCTGCTCACGACGATAGGAAACGGGAAGCCCACCCTTATCTCATGGAGTGGATCCATGTTCGAATACTTAATGCCACTCCTCGTGATGCCGACTTTTGACAATACCCTTCTCGACCGCACGTATCGTGCAGTAGTAGCACGACAGGCAGAGTATGGCCGCAGCCGGGGTGTTCCCTGGGGAATTTCAGAATGCGGGTATAATAACACCGATACAAACCTGCACTACCAGTACCGGGCATTCGGTGTTCCGGGCCTTGGGTTCAAGCGGGGACTTGCCGGGGACCTTGTCGTTGCTCCGTATGCTGCAGTGATGGGACTGATGGTTAGTCCGGCTCTGGCCTGTATAAACCTCGAGCAGATGGAATCGCTTGGGTATGCAGGGGAGTATGGATTTTATGAAGCCATTGATTTCACCCCGTCCCGGGTGCCTCCGGGCCAGAAACACACGATAGTTAAGTCATTCATGGCACATCACCAGGGAATGGCCCTGCTCTCGCTCGCGTATGTACTGTTAAATCGTCCTATGCAGAGGAGATTTGAATCTGATCCCAGCCTCCAGGCAACCGTGATGCTGCTCCAGGAGAAGATGCCCCGGAACACCCCGTTCTATCCGCATACCGGCGAGGTCATGGGAGTCCATAAAAAAACCGGAGGCCCGGAATCCTTAATGAGGATCTTCAAGACCGCAAATACTCCCCGGCCTGAGGTGCATCTCCTCTCGAACGGCAGGTACCAGGTTATGGTAAGCAACAGCGGATCAGGGTATAGCCGGTGGAACGATCTTGCCGTAACCCGGTGGCGGGAGGACCCGACGGCAGACGGGTGCGGGACATTCTGTTATATCAGGGATCTCGCGAGCGGGGAGTTCTGGTCGAACGGGTACCAGCCCACCAGAAAGAAACCTGAAACCTATCAGACGACCTTCAAGCAGGCCCGTGCTGAATTATGGCGAAGGGACCGGAATTTTGATACACGCACTGAGATTATTGTCTCTCCTGAAGACGATGTGGAACTGCGAAGGATACTGGTGACAAACCGGTCATGGAC
>DATKYO010000039.1:0-33989 GCA_035528475.1 Methanoregulaceae archaeon
CGAAGTGACCATGGTGTTCCGGGACGATATCACAGCCTTCGATGGGGGGAAAAAGGATGTTCTCTCCATGAAGGGATCTATTAATGCCCGGGTCTCTGCGTTTCTTTTTGAGTATCTTGAAAAGAATGGGATAAAAACACATTTTGTGGAGCTGACTGACGATTGCACCATGCGTGTGAAACAACTCGATATGATTCCGCTGGAAGTGATTGTCCGGAATATTGCCGCCGGATCACTGGTACGAACCTATCCGTTTGAGGAGGGATCGGCACTCTCCCCCCCGGTCATCGTGATGGATTACAAGGACGATTCCCGCCACGACCCCATGTTAAACAATGATATAATCCTCGCACTTCAGCTGGTAAATAAAAACGAACTCGCAACCATACGGGAAACTGCCCTGAAAATTAATACCCATCTTATGGAACTGTTTGATACCCTAGGCATATTACTGGTCGATTTTAAAATCGAATTCGGGAGGTATGAAGGCGAAATATATCTCGGAGATGAAATCAGCATGGATTCCATGCGTCTCTGGGACAAATCCACGGGCGAGTCCCTGGATAAAGATGTATACCGCCATGAGAAAGGGGATGTAATGACCGTATACCAGCGGGTGGCAGAAAAGATATTGTCAAAGTGATTAAGGAGATGAACGAAGGATGAAATTTCTCATAAAAATTACCATATCCTTAAAAGAAGGCATGCTTGACCCCGAGGCTACGGCCATCCTACATGCCCTGGCCAACCTGGGATTCGAGACCGATGAACTCAAGAGCGCCAAAGTCTATTTTATCCGGCTCGGAGCCGATACAGTCCAGGATGCACATGCACAGGCAACGAAGATGTGTGAGCGGCTCCTTGCAAACCCCGTCATTCACCATTATGAGATCGAGGTCCTGCAATGAGGTTCGCCGTCATCCAGTTCGGGGGGAGCAACTGCGACTATGACGCACACTATGTACTCTCAGAGATTTGCGGAGTCGATACCGACCTGCTTTGGTATAAAAGCGGTCTTTCCCGTGCCTACGATGCGGTGATCCTTCCGGGAGGATTCAGTTATGGCGATTACCTGCGGGCAGGTGCCATAGCCTCCCGTACCGCGGTCATGGAGGAAATCGTGCGACACGCCCGTGAGGGGGGGCTGGTGCTCGGAATCTGCAACGGAGCCCAGATTCTGGCAGAAAGCGGCCTGGTTCCTGGAACCTTCACCATCAATGCCTACCCAAAATTTATCTGCAAATGGGTCTACTTGCGGGTGGAGAATGCAGAGACCGCCTTCACTTCGATGTACCGAGAAGGCGATGTGATACGGATTCCCATAGCCCACAAGGAAGGGCGGTACGTGGCACCCGGGGATGAGCTTGCCGATCTGGAGGCATCAGGCAGAATTTCCTTCCGCTTCTGCTCCCCTGATGGTAAAATTACGCCTGATTCCAATCCCAACGGAGCCCTTGGTAATATCACGGGAGTACTCAATGAGACTGGAAACGTTATGGCAATGATGCCCCACCCGGAGCGTGCCTCGGAAGAGGAGATTGGATCCGTTGACGGAAAGAAAATCTTTCTCTCCATGATCCGTCATGTGGAGATGAATGGATGAAAATGAGAAAATTATCAGATACGATACGTGGGGATTGTGAAATTTCATGACTGAAGATGAACTTGAATTGGAAATTCTCGAGTGGGCGAGGGATTACGCAAAAAAGAACGGGTGGAAAATAAACCCCGATGAGAAGAAACTCAATATTGTAATACGCGGACTGGCTCGCAATAAAAGAAAATTCGGCGAAATGTACTGCCCCTGCCGGCTGCGGTCCGGGGATCCGGAGAAGGATAAGGAAATTATCTGCCCCTGCATCTATCACCGGGACGAAGTTGAGAACGAGGGATCCTGCCACTGCAACCTGTATTTTAAAGAGTGATTTTCAGGGGTTTCTTTTTTTTGTTCGATTATAAAATTTATTTTCATATGAAATAGGCACAAATAATTTTATTTTGATATGATTATTTGGGAATGCCAATTTATTAATGATATAAGGTAAAAAAATTTGATGTCGAGAGTATTCGACATTAAACTTAGGAGGAATTTATGAAAAAAATCACAATACTGGTCATTGCACTGGTACTGTGTACCGGGTACGTAATGGCAGATCATGCCATCCCGCCGGTACCTGAAACGCAGGGAGTTACTACATCCACAACCATTGATGCAATAGGCAATTTTGCTTCTGCTACAGAGATTCAATGGAGAATTGCTGATCATGATCCGGGGCTTCCCGATATACCTCCACTGATAAATGGCGGTATCGTTGAGTCAACGTACACCGAGGACACCGTTTCCAATGGTATCGGCCTTATTGCCTACGACAAAGAGCTGGATGTAGAAACCAGCGGACAGATAAGCGGCCAGTGGAATATCGAGGCTGTAAAGGAACTCGCCTTTGTTGGAATTGATGGAGCACGTGTCACATCAACGGATAATATATTCGTGGACGGGGCCGGTACACCGGATATAACTGCAAACACTGTCATCTGCCCGTTTGCATCCGATGTGACCGAGGTCTTCCCTCAATACTGCAACAGGGCAGAAGCCGGAAGCACTATCGATATGACCGTGGCAAATGTCCGGACCACATCCACCGACAGAATCGTGATGCCTTCATCCGACCACCCTGTCGAGCTGAACCATGACATCCGTGTCAGTGAGCTGGTAACTGACCTCCCATCGATGGGGATGGCATCTGCATACATGGATGTGCTGATCCAGGAAGCCTATGGTGGAGATCCTTCACAAGAACCTGGGGATGAAATCTTCTTCCAGCTTGGTGAGAGGATTGAGTTTTCAGAGGAGACCACTGTCGACGGTGACATCACACTCTTCGAGAAGCTGATGCATTACGAATCCGGAATGGTCAGGTAGAACAGATAAATGAATGATCCCGGAATTTTCCGGGATTTTCTAATTTTTTTTGCAATTATTAAAATTTTAAAGATGCATTTAAACAGAATAATATTTTTTTTTTTGAAATTAAATCAAAATATTTACTAACTTATATATTCATTAAGCCAAAATACTCTCCGATGTCACTATTATCGGCATGAAAAATAGGAGGACAAGAATGAAGAAACTTATAATCATATTCATCGCCCTGGCCCTGCTTACCGGGTTCGCCATGGCTGACCACGGAATTGACCCTGTCCCTGAAACCCAGGGCATCGTCACCTCTACCACCATCGATGCGGTAGGAAACTTCGCTTCATCCACCGAGAGCCAGTGGAGAATTGTTCAGGATATTGTTGGGCTTCCAGATATACCCCCACTTCTCTCTGAAATAGATGGTGGTGTCTATGAGTCAACGTACAACGAGGACACCGTGTCCAACGGTGTAGGTCTGATCGGCTATGACAAGGAGCTCGATGTCGAGACCTCCGGCCAGATCTCCGGCCAGTGGAATATCGAGGCTGTAAAGGAACTCACCTTTTTAGGAATTGATGGAGCACGTGTCACATCAACAGATAATATATTCGTGGACGGGGCCGGTACACCGGATATCACTCCATCCACAGTCATCTGCCCGTTTGCATTTTATGTGACAGTGATTTTCCCTGCATACTGTAACAGGGCAGAAGCCGGAAGCACTATTGACATGACCGTGGCAAATGTACGGACCACTTCCACTGACAGGTTTGTGATGCCTTCATCCGATCATCCTGTCGAACTGAACCATGATATCCGTGTCAGTGAGCTGGTAACTGACCTCCCATCGATGGGGATGGCATCTGCATACATGGATGTGCTGATCCAGGAAGCCTATGGTATACCGGTCCCTGGTATACCGGCCAATCCGACGATACTTGCTGAGAGGATCGAATCCTCCGAGGAGACCACCGTTGACGGTGATATCACCCTCTTCGAGAAATTGATGCACTACGAGTCCGGAATGGTCAGGTAGAACAGATAAATGAATGATCCCGGGATTTTCCGGGATTTTTAATTTTTGTGATTTTTAAGATTAAATCGGCTTATACAATTAATAAAAATTGATTTATCTGTTTATTTAAAAATAGAGTCTTTATAATTGGCAAATTATATATAAAATCGCTTAAAATAATTTTCTGATGCTGTTATTATCGGCATGAAAAATTAGGAGGACACAAATGAAAAAACTGTTAATTCTATTCATTGTTCTTGCTTTAAGTACCATGTATGTCACGGCAGATCATGCCATGCCGCCCGTGCCTGAAACGCAGGGTGCTGTCACATCCACTACCATAGATGCAATAGGCAATTTCGCATCTGCAACCGAATTCCAGTGGAGAATCACAGACGGCGATTTCGGCCTCCCGGGAACCCCTCCGCTTGGTGGTTCAGTTTATGAATCGGTCTACACCGAGGATACTGTATCCAATGGAATAGGGTTGATTGCCTATGACAAGGAGCTGGATGTAGAGACTTCCGGGCAGATTTCCGGTCAGTGGAATATCGAGGCAGTGAAGGAACTTGCTTTCGTGGGTATCGACGGAGCCCGCGTCGCTTCTTCCGATGTTATCTTTGTGGACGGCGCATCATTGCCACCTGCAACGGAAAACTGGTTTATCTGTCCCTTCGTCAGCGACACATTCCCGGCTATTGGACAATACTGCAACCGGGCAGAGGCCGGAAGCACCATCGATATGACAGTGGCCAATGTACGCACTACTTCCACTGAAAGGTTCGTTATGCCCCGATCCGACCACCCGGTCGAGCTGAACCATGATATTCGCGTCAGTGAGCTTGTCGAGGATCTGCCTTCCATCGGAATGGCTTCCGCATACATTGATGCACTTATCCAGGAAGGAGATGCCGAAAACGTATTCACTCTGCAGGAGCGTATCGAATCCTCCGAGGAGACCACCGTTGACGGTGATATCACCCTCTTCGAGAAATTGATGCACTACGAGTCGGGAGTAGTCCGATAGAACAGTGTGAATGAATGATCCCGGAATTTTCCGGGATTTTTAATTTTTGAGATTATTATTCAGTCACCGGTCAGAGGATGCAATAGAGAGAATTATTTCTTTTCCTCGTTCCGCCCGAAGATCACGTGATAGAGGGCATAAAAGCCCATCCCGATCGCCGCCACATAGGTAAGGGTGGCAACGAGGACAACAAGCTCAGGAAGATAAATCGAACTTTCCCGCAGGATGAAAGATGATCCGACCACCATCGCTGCAATAATCAGGGCCACCACGATCTTGTTGCTGGTGCGGTCCAGGGCCTGCTGAAGTCGCCGGATATCGGTGTCGATTATATCGATCTTGACTGTCCCGGTCGAAAACTGCTTGAGCATCCTGTTCAGGTTCCGGGGCATATCAAAGAAGCCGTCCACGGCTTCAACCAGGGACCCTGCCCCCCTTCGAAACAGGTAATCAAACATCGACTCGCGTCTGGAGAGTCCCTCCATGAATCTCTCTGAATTTTCCGTGAAGTCAAACTCCGGATCCAGGGCCAGTCCAACGTCCATCACCATGATGATCACCTTTAGCATGAGCATCAGGTTCATAGGCACCCTGATCTGGTATTTACGGAGAATTGCTGTGAGGCCGTTTGCCATTCCGGAGAAACTATACTCACCAATCTGGGAACCCCCCGAATCCAGCATTGCGGAATAGATGTCATCCCGGAGAGATTCCCTGTGCTCCTCAGGTATCACGACACCCAGACCTTCCAGGGCCTTGAGAAGCATGACCGGGTCCTCTTCTATCATGGCATTGATAAGACCGATGAACCAGAACCGTCGTTCAGGCCTTATTATGCCGACTATCCCAAAGTCAAGGAACGCTAAAATTCCCTCAGAAGTAACCAGGAGGTTTCCCGGATGAGGGTCGCCATGGAAGAAACCGTCCTCGAAGATCTGCTTCATGTAGACATAAAATCCGTCTTCGGCGATCTTTTTGGGATTGACACCGAACTCCCGGATACTCGCGATATCATCTACCCGTACCCCCTCGATATATTCCATCACCAAAAGATGCGGACCGCTGTATTCCCAGTAAATCCGGGGCACCTTCACATCCGGAATTTTCCTCATGTTTTTGCGCAGGCGATCGGCATTTCTGCCATCCCTGACAAAATCAAGTTCCTTACGTATCTGGGAGGTAAAATCGGCTATAATTCCACGGGGGTTATATACCCTCCATTCCGGAAACACCGCCTCTGCACGCTGCGCAAAAGATTCCAGGATGAGGATATCGGTCTCTATGATATCTTTTATCCCCGGCCTCTGGACTTTCAGGACTACAGGTGTCCCGTCAGGGAGCCTGGCCTTGTGAACCTGGGAAATGGAGGCCGAGGCCAGGGGTTCATGGTCAATATTTGCAAAACAAAACCCCTTTTCAGGGCACCCCATGTATACAACTTTCTCTATATCCTCAAAAGGAAGGGGATTGACATGATCCTGGAGTGTTTTTAACTCCTCAATGAGACCGGGAGGCAGCATCTCCTGCCGGGTGCTCATGATCTGGCCGAACTTGATAAAAGTGGGGCCCAGTTCCTCGATTGCCATCCTCATCCTGGCATATTCGTTGGCCGCCGTGTCTACTTTCGGGGGTTTACCCCTGCGAAACCTATGGACGCCTGGAAAAAGCTTGTGGACAATAACCCCGAATTGATAGTTAAAAAGAATATCTGCTATCTGCCAGTAACGCCTGAACTTGGTCACCATAAGGACACCCCTTGGGTTCCGGAAAGCGTCCGGAGCCTTATTCCTGTCTTCTTACTTTACTTGTGGGTAAAATACGCTATAATACCTTCTGGTGACGATGCGTCGATCCTGGCAAATCCAATGCGTTCGAACTGGATGACATTTCCGATCTCCGCTGCCACTGCAGGTTCACACACACCCATCTTCCTCCCGTCAGGCGTGATCAGCGTGCACCGCACAGCCCATTCCGACGGCAACCACTGTATGATCGGGGCCCCGGCTGCCCTGGCATCAGCAAGAGAATCTCCCGTATACACACACCGGAAACTCCCGCCGCCCCATTCCACTTTCACATTGAAGAGGTCTTTTAACCGTACCATCTCCACCGCATCCTGCAACTCGTTTCCGGGCACCAGCGCCAGTCCTGAAAAAGAGAGTTTTCTGATCCCTCTTTTTGGCTCACCCGGGTGCAGGAGGGCATGTGCGATCATATCAGGTGCGTCTGCTATTCTTACCTCGACCGGATCGGGAACGAAAAAGTAACGGTTGGCCACAGGATCAACGATATTTTTATTTTTCGCATAGAGGTTTTCCCATGAAAACGAAATGTCGGTCTCGCCAATGCCGATATCCAGCATGGCTTCCCTGACAGCTTGGGCCTCGATACCTCTCCGGGCCAGTGCTCTCAGTGTGCCCAGACGGATATCGTCCCAGCCCTCATACCTGCCTGCAGAAATTCCTTCGCGAATCTGGGATGTTGAGAGGATCAGCCCCTCAATTCCCATCCGGCCATAATGGCGGTACTGGGGAATCTCCCACCCAAAATAGTCAAATATATACTTCTGCCGGCGGGTATTGGCAATGTGATCCTTTCCCCTTATCACATGAGTAACACCGAGCATATGGTCATCCACTGCCACGGAGAAGTTCATCAGCGGATAGACGCAGGCATCAAGGCGGGGATGAGGGGGGCTTTTAAGAATCCTGAATACCGGGTAATCCCTCATGGCAGGATCAGGGTGATCGAGATCTGTCTTGACCCGCACCGATGCACTCCCCTCGTAGAACTCGCCGTCCAGCATCTTCTGCCAGAGTTCCAGGTTTGTGTCCACATCCTCGTCACGGCAGGGGCAGGCCTTCCTGGCCAGTTTTAATTCCCGGAACTGTTCGTTCTCGCAGGTACAGACATACGCGCCACCCATCGCGATAAGCTCCCCGCCAAGCCTGTAATAGAGGTCAAACCGGTCACTCTGGTAGACTATCTCATGTATAGTAAGACCGAGCCATTCGATATCTTCCGCAACCATTCCATAGGCGTCGGGATCAATCCGTTTCGGATCAGTATCCTCGATCCGGAGGATGTATTTTCCGCCGTAACGCTTCACGTACTCATCATTCAGCACCGCCGCCCGGGCATGCCCCAGGTGCAAGGGTCCGCTTGGGTTGGGGGCAAACCTCATCACAACGCCCTCGTCCGCCCCCTGAAGTGAGGGGAGCCCTGTTCTCCGGACTTTCGGGCGGGAAAGGTCTTTCACCATATCCGGCGCAAGTTCAATGAGTTTCTGCTGCCGCTCATCCGGGGTGAGCAACGCAACTTCTTTTAGAACTTCCTTCAGCAGGGAAGAGACCTCTTTGGACCGGGAACGAAATTCGGGATGCGTTCCCATCACCATCCCCATCACCGTTCCACTCTTGGGAAGGCTGCGATGTTTTACAGAATTCTGGAGGGCGCAGACAAAGAGAGCCTGCCTGATCTCCTCCATAGTATCAGAAACCCCGGGTGACGAAATGTTCGCCTATCTGGCGCAGCATCTGCTTTTCTTCCGAATCCGGAAGCAGGGAGATCCGTCGCGTGCCGGATTCCACGAGATCGAAGGCTATGGCCTTCACCTCGTCAATCACCCCAAGGGACTCCAGGCTTAAGATAACCTGATCGATTTCCTCATCCGAAAGCTCCCGCCGGAACTGGGAGAGATCCATTCCCTTCTCCCTTGCCTTTATGGTAATGAGTGTCTTTTTCCCTTCACGGAGATCTGAAGCCCTGTCCTTCCCGCTCACTTCCGGGCTGGCGAGGAGGTCGATTAAATCGTCCTGAATCTGGAAGGCCATACCAATGTTCCGCCCGAAATGGTAGAGTGCATCAATATAGGAAGGATTCCCTCCAGCCATTATGCCCCCGATTCCAGCAGAAGCGGCATAGAGGGCCCCGGTCTTCTTCTCCACCATCTTCAGGTATTCACCCTCCGACACATCATCCCGGTTCTCGAATGATATATCCATGTGTTGTCCCTCGCAGATCTCCACGCATGTCCGGGCAAGCATGGAAACCGCCCTCACCTTTGCATTGTCAGGGGCGTCGGCAAGACTCAGGAATTCAAACGCACTGGCAAAGAGAACATCCCCTGCCAGGATTGCAGTAGGTTCATCCCACAGGGTATGGACAGTCGCCACACCGCGGCGGGTTGCATCGCCATCCATTATGTCATCGTGGATTAGAGTGAAACTGTGAGTCAGTTCCAGTGCCAGTGCAGCAGGTATTGCGTCAATCGAACTCCCCTTCTTAATCGCATCCGCTGCCAGGATAAGAAGCGCCGGCCGGAGTCTCTTTCCCCCTGCAATGAGGAGATGAGCACTGGCATTGCCGAGGTCGTCACACGTGCTCCCGAAATAGCGGTTGATGAGATTGTCCACCTGCTCTGCCGTTTGTTCCAGGTATTCCTTCAGATCCATGACAGTTCTCCATTAATTTAATCTTACGCGCTGCCCGTTGGACAGAATATGCACATCGTTGTGGAGAGTATATCCACATTCTGCGCTAAACTCCGCATACGCTGAAATCATCCTGACATGCCCGTGTGCAGGTATGATATGCTGCGGGTTAAGGAGGTGGATGAACTCATAATGATCCTCCTTGTAGGCGTGGCCGCTTACGTGCAGGTCGGGGAATATTCTTGCTCCTGCCATCCGCAGGTGAGTCTCCACCTTATACCGCTGGCCGACATTCATGGGATTTGGAATGACCTTGGCGGAAAAGATTACCTTGTCACCTTTCTCTATTTTATATGGAGTCTCGCCAAGTCCGATCCTGGTGAGGATAGAACCCGGTTCTCCCTGGTGACCGGTGATGATGGGAAGAAATTTTTCCTTTCCCGTTTTCATCATTCTCCTCATGGTCCTGTCAGCCGTTCGCCTGTTCCCAAACATGCTCACCGTCTCGGGGAACGCTACAAGTTTCATCTGCTCGGCCGTGGAGCTGTACCTCTCCATGGAACGCCCCAGTAAAACCGGCTTGCGCCCTATTTCATGGGCACACTCTGCAATGGTCTTTACCCTTGCAATATGCGAGGAGAATGTGCTGACAAGAATGGCATTCTTATCGTCCTCGTAGCTGGTGATTGTGTCCCGTACAATATCACGGGCGATCCGTTCACTCGGCGCTCTTCCATCGTTGTCAATATATGTGCTTTCCACGATAAGGGCCAGTACCCCTTCCTTTCCGATCTGCCTCAAACGCTCGAAATCAGGTGGCGTCCCTATGACAGGGGTCCGGTCGAGCTTGTAGTCGCATGCATATACAATAGCCCCGTGAGGAGTGTGCAGTACCACGGTAACCGCGTCAATGATACTGTGCTGCATTCGCACGAACTCAAGCGTCAGGTTCTGCGAGAGAGTATACCTCTGCCCCCCCTTCAGGGCAAACAGCTTATTATTGACCCCGAACTTCTGCTCACCGGCAATCTGCTGCCTGATAAGTTCCGTCGTGTAAGGGGTGCTGATAATTGGTGCATTATAGCGGTGGGCCAGTTTTGGGATAGCCCCTATATGGTCCAGATGCCCGTGAGAGCAGACAATTGCCTTCACACTCCCTTCCACATTGTTCATCATCGTATCGTCTGGTATAGCCTTCATCTGGATCAGGTCCAGAGAATGCATATTTTCGACTTCGGCTTCTTCGTGGATCATTACCTGATCCAGCCGGAGTCCCATATCTAATATAACAATTTCCTTTCCGCAGCGGACGGCAGTCATATTTCTCCCGACTTCTTCGTATCCGCCAACTGCAATTATCTCAATATCCATTATATTCCTCCATTATTCTGAAGCATATCCCGAGTTACACCGGTCAGATACGCCCTTGTTGTACTCAGTTCCGCTGGTGTGCATGAACCTGACAGGAACATTGCAACCTTGAATTCCTGATTGATCTCTTTAATTTTTTCAAATAACAACTCTTCTCCATTTAACGCGGGTTTAAGAAGCGGAAGAGCCATCCCGGATAAATCCGCACCCAATGCCATTGCTTTGGCCATAGAAAGCCCGTTCCTGATTCCACCC
The DNA here is from genome assembly GCA_035528475.1 of Methanoregulaceae archaeon. GTDB lineage: Archaea > Halobacteriota > Methanomicrobia > Methanomicrobiales > Methanospirillaceae > SD8. Next base: position 11,022 of record DATKYO010000039.1, read on the forward strand.
GTGGCGATGACCGGCCCTCCTGTGCTTGCAACCTCGCAGAGGCTTACGACGGTAGGGATACCCCATTCTTCAAAGATGTGTCCGATTCTGACAAGCCTCGACGCGTTTAATCCTTCTCGCTCTCCGGCCCTGATCCCTTCAATGGCAGCCCATGATGTGCCTCCCCAGCCGCCCAGGTCAATGGCTTTTACACCGGCATCCCAGCAAGCCTTTGCTGTCTCTGCCGAGATACCGCTACCGGTTTCTTTCACTATTACAGGCAGTGTACATTCCCGGCAGAGTTCTCTAAGTGCCTCTACACATTCCCTTGCATCATGATCGCCTTCCGGCTGGATTGCCTCCTGAAGAAAATTCAGGTGGATGGCAATGGCATCTGCATCTATCATATCCACAGCCTTTTCAACCCATTCCAGTCCATGATCCCGCAGCTGGACTATCCCCAGATTGGCGGCCAGAAATGCATGCGGAGCCTCATCCCGGACAACGGAAAAAGTGTCTTCAAGCGACGGATCTTCTAATGCCGCTCTCTGTGACCCTACCCCCATACCAATTCCGAACTCTTCAGCTGCGCGTGCCAGCCTCCTGTTGATCTCTTTTGATTCCGGGTGACCCCCGGTCATTCCGGCAATAAAGAGCGGAATTTCGAACCGGTGCCCCAGGAACTCTGTTTCTGTCCTGATCCTGTCCAGATCGCACCCTGGAAGAGCATTATGTACGAGCCTGACATCGTCAAACCCTGACCACCCACGCTCCACATCCTCGTCCACGCATATCCTTATATGGTCGAGCTTGCGGCCCGAGGTATACTGTCCCTTATTCTTCATTCAATTATCCTGTAATTACTGTGCCCCCGTGGGGCTTTCCGTCCAGGAAATCCCCAATCCGATCAACATGGAATATTTCGGATCTGATTCCCTGCCTGGCGAGTTCGATCATTTCCCGAACCTTTCCCTTCATCCCGCCCGTCACATCAGGGGCTTTGGAATCCCCGATATCAATACTTCCGACAGTGTCTGGTGTGATAAAGGGTATTACCCGGTCCCTGTCGAGAATCCCGGGGACATCGGTAGCCAGCCCTATCCTATGGAACCGAAGATTGCGGGCCAGGTAATTCACCAGTTGATCCCCGGAAACGATTGTCGCACCTTTTATGAGGTCCATGACAACGTCTCCATGGAGGATTGGCACAACTCCCAACCCGATCATAACCGAAAGCGGCCTGTATTCCATGGAAATCAGTCTTCCGTCTTTAGCAATTGCACTGCTTAAGGGATGAATGCCAATAGCCTCGCATCCTCCGCCCCTGAGAGCACTGACCACTTCCCGGTTTAAGCGCCGGACTGCACTGTGCGTGACGAATATCCCTTCCAGGTTCGAGGCGTCAACTCCATTCACAATCCCGTATTTCCTTGCTTCGGGATGGCCGAAAGATCCTGCTCCGTGCACGACTGCCAACCTTGCCCCTTCCCGGGCCCCAATCTCATTTGCAAGGAACCGGAGGCGGTCTGAATCAATCATTCCGGCAGAGCTTTTCCTGGTAATTACGCTACCCCCCAGTTTCAGGAGAATCATCTCAGACATCTTTTTCCTTTCGAACGCCCTCGGTGTCGATGGTGGTAATGAACGCCTTGGCATCACTGGCCTCAATCGCCCCTGCCACTCTGCTCTTGAGATGTTTCGGGCACATGGCCACCATGCAGCCTCCGCCACCCGCTCCTGTAAGTTTTGCCCCATAGGCACCGGCGGCCCGGGCCGCAAGGATCAGCCTTGAGAGCGCGGGATGTCCCACACCCAGGACTTCCAGAAGCGCATGGTTCATATTCATCAGCTTTCCCAGTTCGTTTGCATTGGTCATATGATGCATCGCCGAGATGGTAATGGCCCCTATGGCCTCAATGACGGGGTTGCAGATATCCGGTTGTTTTTTTTGGAAATCGGATACCATTTCCACCATCTTCGATGTGTTATGGGATACCATGCTGTTGCCGATTATCATCTGGAAATTTTGTGGTGGAAGCCTCCGCCTTGAAGTGCCAGTGATGAATACCAGCCCCCCAAAAGCCGACACTGATGTATCGGTCGGGCTTGCTCTTCCTTTCTGAACCTTTTTTTCAATGGCAAAAGCCATGTCCGCGATCTCTACAAGGGAATAGTCCTTTCCGAACTCATCATTGATTGCAGACAGGGTAGCCACTGTCACCGCAGCGGAGGACCCAAGGCCCGAAGAACTGGGCAGCTGGGAGTTTATATACACACTCCCTTTCACTCCCATCTCGGCAAAGCAGTTGTCGATATAGGGCGATTTGGCATGATGGGCCGTCCGGCTCTTTCTCACCGTGACAAAAACCCTGGGTTTAATGGCCATGGCAATACCAGGCTTTCCATACACGACGGCATGTTCACCAAACAGGAAAACCTTGCCTGGTGCACTCCAAGTGGCCATCTATATCACCGCAATGGCTGCATACCCCACAACATCTGGATCTCCGGTTATATCCCCACTCGTTGCATAGCGAAGCAGAGTGCCTTCCTTTGCCCCAAGTTTCCTGCATACCAGGCATACCGTTGCAATAGGACCGACTCCGCAGGCACTTATACCGTGCTCGCTGATGCGCCGGTAGAATTCGGTCACATCAAGACTTTCCAGGGCGCCTATTGCATAATGATCATCCCTGTGTGCCTTTTCGGCCGGCACGTAATGCGAAAAATCACTCGAAGCCACGAATCGGATATCATTCCTGCCCGTCCGCCGCACAGCATCGAGTAGGATCTCGGAGAGATACTCTGCACTGGTAGAATCCTGATCGCCCATCAGAATCGGGACTACACGGGCCCGGGGAAACCGGTACTTGATAAAGGGCATCTGGACCTCCAGCGAATTCTCGGCGTCCTGGTGTGACACTTCATCTTCCTCTATATCCAGCATCGACGCTAATTCCGTGTCGTTGTCCAGGATACCAAGAGGTGTCTCCCACGGCAGGAGAGAAACCGAAGTCCGGTACCCCTTGTGGCTGGGTCCGATAACTACGAATGTTCCGGAAAATGTCGGATCAAAGGCACTGTATGCCCACGCGGATACTTCCCCCGAATAGGGATATCCCGCGTGGGGTGATACCACACCAAAGGCATCCATTCCCGTATCCTTGTTGCGGAAATATTTTTCCAGTAACTGTTCCAGATGATCAGGATCCCTCGGATAAAACATGCCGGCTACTGCGCATGTGCGAATCTTCATCGGATTAATCCTCTGTAGTGTTGATATATTTATAATTCTGTCTCGAAGTCCTCTTGAGTCAGGGACGTCTGTATCCCCCTCAGCCGGAGAATCTCCTTGGTGAGCAGGAAATATATCATGCTTAAGGCCTTCCGACCTTTGTTATTTGTGGGAATTACCAGATCTACAAAACTGGTCATGTTGTTGGTGTCACAGAGGGCAACGATAGATATGCCAGTCTGGACTGCTTCCTTGATGACCTGGGCATCACCGATGGGATCGGTGACTATTACTACCTCAGGCTCGATGTAATTGGCCAGGTTCTGGTTGGTGAGCATCCCGGGGATGAATCGCCCGGTGACAGCCATTCCACCAATAGTCTCGGCAAATTTCTTTGCTGGAAACTGTCCGTACTGACGGGAAGTTACGACCAGAATCTTTGGCGCGTCATACTGATGTAAAAACTTGGCCGCTGTTTTGATCCGTTCATCTGTCTCTCTGATATCAAGGATATAAAGCCCGTCTCCTCTCACCCGGTAGATGAACTTTTTCATGTCCTTGCTTTTCTGCTGTGTCCCGATATGTACACCGGCGGCAAGATATTCCTCGACCGGGACAAGCGGTTCCTGTAATTCGAGTTCCAATTCGTTCTCTGTCATTCTATCTGTTCCTCGATTCTAATCAGTTCATTCAGTTTTGCAATCCGTTCCCCGCCGACAATGCCGGTTTTGAGGAATATACATCCGAAAGCGGTAGCCAGATGAGCAATAGTCTCATCCGTGGTCTCCCCTGACCTGTGGCTCATAACCGTGTCCATACCATGAGTATGGGCCAGATGGACTGCTTCGTATGTATCCGTAAGCGTTCCCACCTGATTTGGTTTGATGAGAACGCAGTTTGCTGAACCCTGTTCAATACCCTGGATTATCCGGGAGACATTGGTCACGAACAGGTCGTCACCGCAGACCAGGCAACGGTCGCCCACCTGTTCCATAAGATCGGCAAAACCGGAGAAATCCTCCTCGTGGAGCGGATCCTCGACAAACACAAGGTTGTACCTGTCTACAATTTCTGCAAGATATGCAATCATATCCTCCGTGGTGCGCGTTCCTGTCCGGAAATGATAAGTACTATCCTCTGGGCTCCATAACTGGCTCGCTGCCACATCGATTCCCATCCTGATTGAGATATCGAGTTCATCAGACACCGCAGCCACAACTTCGCTTATCAATTCAAATGCCTCAAGGTCATCAATTTTCGGGGCCCAGGCGCCTTCATCTCCCTTCCCGCAAGCCTTGCCGCGGGCTTTTAATTCATTTTTCACTTCACGGTGAACTCTTGCATTGGCAAATACCGCTTCGGCCATCCCTGCAGTACCGGTGGGTACAATCAGGAATTCCTGAATTTCCGTGGCATCCTCTGCATGAGCGCCTCCGCCTATCACGTTCCCGAGGGGCATGGGCATTCCGGGGACGAAAGGCCCTCCCAGGTACCTGAAAAGGTCCTGTCCCAGGGAAGAAGCCGCTGCCTTTGCATTGGCCAAGGAGAGAGCAACTGCAATATTCGCCCCTATGGTAGCAAAATCGTTGGTGCCATCAATTTCCCGAAGAATACCATCAAAAGCGACCTGGTTCCTGGCATCCTCTCCGATAAGAGAGGGAATGAGGTTCTGGCGGGCATATTCCACGGCAGTGAAGGGATCCTTCACCTTAGCCTCATAGAGCCCTGTACTGGCACCGCTTGGGGCTGCCGCCCTGCCAAATCCGCATTCAGTAAAGACCTCAGCCTCGACCGTAGGGTTCCCCCTGCCATCAAGTATCGGCCTCAAATGAATCTCGCGTATTACCGTCATCCTACTTCCTCTTCACGGTGATGGGAATAATGTCCTGCTGGAATTCCTCGATTGCTATCTCTAAAGGATCGATTTTAGATGTGCTGATAAGTAACGGGGCACCCATCGATATTTGCAGAGCTCTTGCTCCAATAATTCTGGCTCTTTCATATCGAGTATAAGACTGCATTATATAACCTCAAAATGCATGGTGGATAATAAATGGGGTCGCTGAGATTCGAACTCAGGTCACAGCATCCCGAACGCCATAGGATAGTCCAGGCTACCCCACGACCCCTCACTGATACGGATTGAGATCATCAATAATCTCCTTGTGCGTCAGTAACATCCTCCGGCAACAATAGCGGAAAATCCCGAGATCGTCGAGGATCACTTTGGGATCCTCGCCCGCATCTCTTCGCTGCTTGAACTCTTCGAATGCGGCGGAAATTACTTTTCCACAGGTGAAACATCGGACCGGTATCATGTCGGTTTGTTCTCCCTTTTATTTGGATATCTCAACGATAAGACTTTTGGAACTTCTTCCTCGCTCCGCGGCCATGAGGTTTCTTCGCTTCTTTCTGGCGCGAATCGTTCACGAGAAGCGTTCTGTCATAAGTCAGATAGATATCTTTGATCAGTGGATCATTATGCCATTTGAGGATTCCACGAGCCAGAGCTGTGCGGATCGCTTCTGCCTGGCCCATGATTCCCCCGCCATGCACATCGATGGATACATCGACACCGTCAATAGCCTTCGGAACCAGGAGAAGAGGCTCAGATATCTTCATACTGACCATCTCGTTCGGAAATACCTCAAGAGGCACCGAGTTGATTCTGACCCGGCCTTTGCCCGTCTTTAAAGTCGCCCTTGCGATGGCCGTTTTCCGTTTTCCACTTGTATTTACAATTTTTACCATGTTATCACCATCAGAATTTGGCACCAAGGAACGAGCTTACAGCCCCCACAGTCACATACTGGGGATTGTTCAGCCTTTCAATATGTGCCTCTTCCAGGGATTCCATCTCCTTTTCGTTGTATTCCTCGGGAACGCCGACATATACACGTACGCGTTTGAAGGCATCAGCCCCTGCAGGCCTTTTGTAAGGGAGCATTCCCCTTATAGTCCGTTTTACAATATGATCCGGCCTTCGAGGGAAAAATGGTCCGCCTTCGACAGATCCCCTTCTCCTCTTCTGCCCATAATTCCCCAGCACACGGGCCCTGCTGCCTGAAATGACCACACCTTCCGCGTTGACTATCGCAATATCTTCTCCATTCAGTGCTCTTTTCGCAACGATACTGGCCAGTCTGCCAAGAAGAAGTTCTTTACCATCAATTATCGTAACCATCCCCCTTCACCTCAGAATCCGGACCTTGCTGCCTTGGGGATTGTCCCTGATCAGCTCTTCGATGCTCAAACACTGTCCATTTGCACTCTTTATCTTTGTTGAAGCGGATTCACTGAAATTGAGTGCAGCTACCTTTACCGACATCTCCAGAAGTCCACTACCAAGGACCTTTCCAGGCACGAGGATGGTCTCTCCGTTCACTGCATACCTGTTGATTTTGCTTAAGTTGACCTCAGCATAATTTTTACTGGTGGTTTCAAGCCGGGTAGCAATATCCCGCCAGATATTGACTTCATTCTCCCTTGATGCCGCCTTCAGCATATAAATAAGATCAAGAAGACGGATGTTGGATTTTTTATTCTTCCTTCTCTTCATCTATAGTCACTCCCGATATTTCACCAATACATTCCATAAGATCGGCCGACTGCTCCTTTATGTAGACCAGAGCCTGCTCAATGATCGTCTTTACTGGCAGTGAGCCGTCGCCTTCCACCACAAAAATAAACCTTGAATTGTCAGCTTTCACTTTTATAGCGGGTTCATCGCCAATTCCTGTTCCGATACATGCCCGTTCGCAGAGCCTGCACAGAGAACATTCCTCAATACGCTCAGGGATAGGCACTACCTTCTTATGCTCAAGTGTAAGAATCCCCCGCGGGCATTCATCCACGCACCGGCCACAGGCGTCACAGTTATCCCTCACATCAATTACCGGGAAATTCTTATAGCCACAAGCGCTGGTGGGCTGCCATTTTGCATGCTCCTCCCCTGCCGAAAATACCGCTTTTGCCTCAAGAACCACTTTCTGGTCTTTTGTGAGCTTGACAATTGGTATATTCGGATCTGCCGGTTCGGCTGTAGGATCTGCCGGTATAAGGTCACGGGAATATATAGTACCCGGCCCTTCCACGCTCAACGTATATGTTACCGTGCATGCCGGGCATCCTTCGCCATTGCAGGTACACTTCTCCCTGCGGACATAGCAGCTGCTTTCTGTCCGGAGCGGGATAAGTCCCAGTCTGTGTGCAAGCATCTCATCAAATAGGGCACTGGTATTGTCATAGATGCGAATCTCGTCGATAGCCAGAGTCGGCACCTGACCGATCATGGCCCTCCGGATTGCATTGGCAAACGCAGTGCTGGAGGTCTGAAGGCAAAACCGCCCGACTGTATCATCAAGCCTGGAAAATGCGATCTCCATTACACTCTCCTTCCCCGGCGTCCACCCTTGGCCCGGATGGAATCGTGCGGGACAGGAGTTACATCTTCAATCCGCCCGATTCTCATACCTGCCCTGGCCAGGGCACGGATTGCCGCTTGAGCCCCGGGACCCGGGCTGCGTTGTTTACCCCTTCCCGGCGCCCTTACTTTCACATGAACTCCAACAATGCCCTTTTCCATAGCGTTCTGGGCAACATTGGAGGCCATCTGCATTGCTGCATAAGGCGAACTCTCATTCCTGTCCTGCTTTACTACCATTCCACCGCTGCTCTTGGTAACAGTCTCCGCACCCGAGAGATCGGTGATAGTGATGATTGTGTTATTAAACGAGGCGAATATATGCGCAATACCCCATTTTTCCTTATCACTGGCCATAACTATCTCCCTGCCTTGCTAATCCTTGCTCTCTCTGCATGGTCGGTACCGGAAAGAGGGGATTTCCCATAATAGGAGATCTCGGTCTCCTCGTTCCTTACCACCCGGTAACTCGGTATATTAATCCTTTTGCCATTCACTGCGATATGCCCATGAGTAATGAGCTGGCGGGACTGTTTTGGAGAACGGGCAAGTCCCTGCCGATACACCATGGTCTGCAGCCTGCGCTCAAATTCCTGTTGAACCTTCAGGGAAAGCACGTTGTCAATTCCTGCATCAGGGCCCAATAACCCGATCCTCTGCATGTGACCAATAAGCTGGTTTTTCTTGGCCTCCACAACAGCCGTGTCGGTCCCGGTGGACATAAGGGCCAGCAGGTCCCGTGCTGCCTTCCGGTAGCGGCGGAGGTAACTCTGGGCTTTCCATACCTCACGTTTGTTTCGCAGGCCATATTCAATCATCAACCGCGTTTCTTCTTCAATCCGCGTCTTTTCAAACGGCCTTTTAGGGGTCTGATACTGTTTGTGATTCTTTCCTGGGTATCCCATTCCATCACCGGGTTCCTTAGTCCTTCTTCCTTCTCACACCAACGGTGGTTCCCGTTCTGCCTGTGGATTTCGTCCTCTGTCCACGAACTTTCTGTCCGGTTTCGTGCCGAATCCCACGGTAACAACGAATCTTGCGCATGAGGTTTATATCCTCATCCAGTGTGGTGAGTACATCTGTACCAAACAGGTGTTTTGGCTTCCCTGAGTAGATATCCCTGGGACGGTTGAGCATCCATACAGGGACTTTTCCCACGTAGTTATCCACAACCTCGCGGAGGCGGTCCACATCCTCATCACCAAGACGACCCATCAAATCTCGTTCATTGACCTTCGCCATCTGGGTTATCACTGCTGCGCTATGCCTACCCACGCCCTTGATTCCGGTCAACGCGATATGAACAGGTTTTGTCCCGTCAAGATCAGTGTTGCTGATTCGTACGAAATATTTAATTTCTTCTTCTTGAGCCATCCAATCCCTCGTTTTCATGAGATTTAAGCGCTGAGGGAGGGATTTGAACCCTCGAGTCCCAAGGGGACACAGGTTTAGCAAACCTGCGCCATACCAGGCTTGGCTACCTCAACGGAGAATCTCGCATCTTTCGACACTCGCAGCATAAGAATGCTGCTCCATGAATGGTGCTTACTAATTGGGAAGGAGGAGAATATAATCCTTTGCCCAGTGCCAGGGAAAACAGTGGAATACATGGGACTATCGCTTCAGGAACTCTGTGAAAATCGAAACCCGTCTTGTGGAATTTTTATCTCGAACCTGGCACATTTCCCGAAGTCCCCGCATTCCCTAATCCGTATGCCGGTTATCCCCAGAATTTCACGGGTAAGGAATAAACCAAGGCCGGAATTTACCCCATAACCCCGCTCAAAGATGAAACTTTTCTCTTCAACGGGTATTCCCGCGCCTTCATCTTCATAAAAAAGAGTCAGGATCCTGTCTTCTACTGCGGCATAAATCCTGATTAAATGTACATTTTCTCCATATTTCAGGGAGTTCTCGATAAGGGAAGAAAATACCTTCTCGATGAGTTGATCGGTGAAAATTTCCAGGGGGCCGGTTTCTACATCAACATTGATACCTGAAAGATCCATTTTCCTTGCCACCGCCGCGGCAGTAGTTGTAACATTTGCCCATATCGGCCTGTCAGACCCAAGACTTTCATAGCACCTGGTAAAAGCTATATGATCACGGATCTTCTGCAGGGATTGTTCCACGATCCTCATGTGGCCACAAACAATTGGATCCTTCTCGATATTTTCTTTTATTATTTCCATATACCCTGACACAAGGTGTATCTGGTTCTGGATATCATGCCGGGTGATGCTGGAAAGGAGACGGAGTTTTTTGTTCGTTTCTTTTAAGGCATCTTCAGCGGCTTTCCTCGACCGTATATCCCTGAATACCACCTGTACGGCAGGTTTTCCCCTGTAAGAAAATCCCGTTGCCATAACCTCGACGTCGATAAATGTTCCGTCAATCCGTTTGAATTTCTCTTCGATCAGGGGCATAACCACCTCCTGCCCTTCAGTCATACTTTTAATACGATACCTGACAACTTCCAGAAAGTCGGGATGTACCACATCCAGAACGCTCTTTCCGATGAACTCATCAGTGCTTTAGGCCCCCATTAGTTGGGCTGCCTTGTCGTTCGCCAGAACAATTATCCCGTCCTGATGGATTGCCACCGCATCAAAAGAATTCTCAAGCAACCTTCTAATCCACTCTCTCCGGCCATGAAAAGAAGTGAATCCAGTACGAGGGGAACCGATGCTTTATGATCCGGGAAAAGTGAGGAGGGGTTTTCTTTTCCTCACCAGACCCCTGGCCGCCAATGCTGACGAAACGAGAGGGATGGCGATTGTTGCATCGCAGAAGCACTGTACCCGGGGAGATGTTACCGATTCTTTGCCCCAGCTTATTGCCTCTTCGAAGGTGCAGCCGGAAAGACCTCCCCAGTGGGGGGCATCAGTCGTATACTGGATAGCATATGCATGCCCCCCGAGGTCGGCATTATGAATGGATGCAATCACCTGGGTCTGCTGGATAAAGTTCTTGGGCACACCGCCCCCGACATATATTACCCCTGTCTTTCGTGAATTCTCCACAATCGTGGTGATCTCATCCGTATCGGAAATCTGGTCCACATCAACATTTGTCCCGTTTCTTCTGGCGATAACCAGACCTATACCGATAGATGAATCGCAGATTGCCGGTATGAAAACCGGCACCTTGTTGCGGCAGCAGGTTGACACAAGTGACTGGTTTTCCGGTCTTTCCCCAAGGACCCACTCTCCCAGCAACCGGATAAATTCCCGCGATGAGCCCCTGAAGGGGGCTATATCCCGTGCAAAATCGGCGATTCGCTGATCAATACCCCTAAACTCCTCTTCATACGCGAACACATCATAAATCCGATCAATTCCTTTAGAGAATAGCTCCCCGTCATCTACATGATGATGGCCCATATAATGGTATATCCCGAGATGTTCACAGATGTCATGGAAGATATTTGCACCAGTGGACACAATGGCATCCACATAATTGTTTTCCACCAGGGAAATGAGGCATTTTTGCATCCCCGCTGGTATCATTGCCCCTGAAAGTCCGAGAAATATCGTGCAATCTTCGTCCTGTATCATCTGTGCCCAGATATCCACAGATTCTCCAAGTCTCCGACCCTGGAATCCCGTTTTACTCATGGCCTCCAGGAGCTCGCCCACATCACGGGTCGGTCTGACAGGAACCGTTGGTCTCATAGCCATTTCGGGTATGTGTTTTCTCTCTATGATACATAAGTATTGTCACAATGAAGATGTAAAAAACCCATTTCAGGAAAAATAGGGCTTTTTAAAAGAAATTGCCATATCGAATTATTCTTTAGATTTGCATTCGGGTTTTTAAAAAATCAAGGTGCCTCCTTTTTTGGATTATGTCCCGCACGGAAAATAACCGGACCAGAAAAGCGAGAGAAAGATATTTTATATGTATACTCATTAAATTCCGCGAATAATGGATTTTGGGCCTTTGCTTCATTAGTATGAATTGCCAGGCCGGACCGTACGGGCGATTGGATAATAATTATAAAAAAGACTAGAGCGCTTTTACCAGGGATTCCCTGGTTACAAGCCCTAAAAGTTTTCCCTGGTTGGTGACAGGGATAGAACTGATATTTTTTTCCAGCATGACATCCACTACATCGTCAATATTAATGTCTGTGGTCACGGAGAGCACCGGAAAGGACATGATATCCTTTACAAGCAGGTTCCTGATCCGGTGGTCCTGGTGTTTCTCTTCCACAACCTCGCGGAATTTCCTAAGTGCCACCGCTACATCGGTCTCGGTTACAATCCCGGATATGCTCTGGTTCTCAGTGACGACAAACCTCTTGATGTTGTCATCGAGCATCCTTCGCCTGAGATGAACCACACGCTCATCCTCTTCGATGGTATATGCATGCTCCATTATCTCTTCAAGTCCCACTGCCGGACGATACACCTTTAAAAGATCTCCTGTACTGACCTGCCCTATAAGACGATGGTCTTCATCATAGACCACCACCAGTTTATACACCTGGAGGAGCGGAATGAGCACATCTACATCCTGGTCAGGGTACACAGTAGTAAATTCCCCGTCCACAACATTTGCCACATGAATAGAGTTGGGGGAAATGTCCGAATTTTTCTTTGAGCCCAACTTTTCCGCGACGCTCTGCCTGGATACTGTTCCAATTACCGTGTTATTGTTGGTGACAATAAGGGGATCAATCCCTTCAACCAGCATTTTATCCAGAGCCTCAGTGACCAGTGCTGATTTTGCAATCGTTACCGGTTTTGACATGATATCTTTTACAAATACATCCTCATTCATTGGGCCACTCCCTTGATGATATCGTCTCTTTTCATGATACCCTTGATATCCTTGCCTTCGGTGACTACCAGGCTGTTAATACAATGGCTGCGCATCAACTGGACCGCATCCGAAACAGAGGTCTCTGGTGAAACCGTAATCACCGGCCGGGACATTAGGTCTTCTGCCACCGTTGATGCTTCAAATACATATCTGAAGACCTTCCTTCCCGCGGATTCCTGTCTTCTGAGTATTTTGATATCCTTTATCGGTAATTCGGCTTTTTCGTTTGCATACATATAAAATGCCAGATTGCTCTCTGTAATAAGCCCGGCCAGCGTGCCATCATTATTTACTACTACAACCTTATCATCCCTCTCCCTCATGATGTCAATTACATGATCAAGGGAATGGTAGCGACTCACCGTGATTGCATCTTCCATGATGTCGGCAACCCTGGTTGAGAGCCTTCCAATATGCGAGGAGCGCAAGAGATCCGATTTGGTGACAATTCCTATGAGCGTTCCATTTTCTATTACCGGCAGCCCGCTGATATCCCCTTCGATCATCATGGCTGCAATCTCTTTTATAGTCGCATCTGGCGGAATAGAGATAGGATCGGGAGTCATCAGGACATGAACAGGTATATGATCAATCGGCCTGCGCCTCCAGACAGGCTCAGTCTGACGAAGTTTATACCCGATATCTTTCTTGGTGATAATGCCTATCAGTTTTTCCGCTTCGAGGACGGGCAACCTGGATATCTTGTGTTTCAGCATAAGATTCCTTGCATAGGAGACATTCTCACCCGGTGCAACTATAAAAACGGGGGAAGTCATCACATCAGAAGCATTCATTCCTATCACTCCCTGGCCAGAGCCTTTACAAGATCAAATTCGGTCACGAGCCCAATAAGCCTGTCATTTTCAATAACCGGAAGGGCACCGACACCCCGATTCAGCATCACGCGGGCGGCCTCGTTGATGCTCTTTTCGGGAGATATTGTGAACAGTTTTCCGGATATTAAATTACGCACAGGCAAACCCATCACTTCAGCCACATCTCCTGTTACCAGCTGATCAAAGACCTTGCCGGTTCCCAGATACTTCATGATGTCTGTCGTGGTGATGATACCGAAAAGGACATCTTCGCTTATAACAGGGAGCCTCCTGAAGTGGTGGGCAGTCATATCCCTGGTAACCGTGCCGATGGGGCAGTCCGGCTGGGTAACCCGCGTGGACTTTGTCATGACCTCCTCCACTGTCGCCTCGACTTTTTCGTTTGCGAGCATCTTCATTACATCACGTTCGGTTACGATGCCCTGGAGGACATCCTGTAAATCGACGATAGGAATGCCTCCGACCATCTTTTCGATAATGATCTCGATCGCATCGGAAATAGATGCCGAATCATGAAGGGTAGTCATCTTCTGGGTCATAATTGTCCTGACGTTTTCATTGATTGCTGCCAGAAGATTTCCGCCGTGCTTTACCTGGACAAGGTTGAACTTGTCGCCGCCACCCAGGAAATTGATGATGTCCCCGGAGGTTATAATGCCCCGGATCTTCCTGCTCCCTGCATCAATCACGGGGAGCCTCCGGAATCCGCAGTTGGTCATGGTTTCGACTGCACCCTGAATAGTAACCGAGGGAGGTACTGATATGACATCACGTGTAGCAATGGCCATTATCTCCCCTTCCTGCTCAACCCTTCGCGATTTGAATTCAACAGGGCCCCGGTCAAGTTTTCCGGGCATTTTCAGAAGTTTATCACCCTGTTTATAATTCCGTTCAGTATGATGCATATAATCAATCCTTGCGGTGTATTTTCGTTAATCAATACCGGATTTGTTCATTCTTCACGTAGGCCGGGACGGATTCCGGGCATACTTTCAGGAGATGGCATCCATGACGTCGTGCCGATCGAGGATACCCACGATCTTATCGCCATCCGTGACAGGGAGCCGGCTTACATCATGCCTGATCATCAGGTCTGCAGCAACCTGGATCTCCTCATCAGGCGATATAGTGATCACCGGAGTTGTCATCACGCTCATTACGGGAGTCGTAGAGGTTCCATCGATAGAAGTTCTCCATCGACCGTCCTTCAACAGATCGCGCCGGGATACGATCCCAATAATTTTCTTCTTTTTCAGCACAGGGAAAGCAGAAAACCCGCTGTCAATAATAAGTGTATGAATTTTTGAGACAGTCTCATCTGATGAACATGTGATCACTTTACCTGACATGAAATCACGGACCTTCCCATGAATTCTATGGCGGGTAATAAGTACCGGAAACAATTCCGAGACAGGTATTCCCCCTATCAGAACCCCTTGTGCATCCGTTACCGGGACACTGTCTGTCCTGTTCTGCCTGATGGTTTTGAGTACCGTATCCAACGTATCATTCTCATTCACCGGCGTTATCTGCTTAATAAACCCTTCAACTGTCACATTGGACTTCGTCGCCGTGATGCATAAAACATCGGATATATCCACATATCCAAGCAGTTTTCGCTTTCCATCATGAATATAGATCTCCCGGAATATATCTTCCCGCAATATCTGCCGGGCCCTGGTGACCATTTCATTATATTTCAGGAGCGGTACGTCTACGAGGAGATCAGATGCCACTTTCATTGGAGAAATTCCTCCTCGCGGCACGAGGGACAGAGCATCGTGTTGTCAAGCCGCCGGAGATCGTCTGACATCTGACCGCAACGGCTGCACATTCCAACTTCCACCTCTTCCAGACGATTGACCTCAATAAGATCATTCATCAGATCATTCAGCTCAGTTGAAACCGTGAGGATATCACGAACCGTCACAATTCCGATAACCTGTTTCTTTTCATTTACTACCGGGAGCCTTCGTACCCTGTTCTTGATCATCATATGAGCCGCATCCCGCACGGTCTTCTCGGCACTGATGGTGATAAGAGGTGTACTCATCACTTCGTTTACTCGTACCAAGCCAGGCTTCTTATCTTTAGCCACAATCTTACAATTGATATCTTCTTCAGTGATGATGCCGATCGGAAGATTATCATGCAATACAATGCAGCTTCCCACTTCGTCCCGACACATTGTCATGGCCGCACGGGCCACCGATGCGTCAAAATGGATAGTTGTCGGATTGCTCCGCATCACCTCCCTGACAGGTACGCGGGTTTCAAAGCGGATCGTATCGGATGAATTTTTCATAAATCACCCCCATGAAGTGTGTTTCCAGATGTGATATTAACAGTATCCATTACTGCAAGCCATCTATAAAAGGATTGGTGTATATATAATCTCGCTCACACAATGCCCAATCGTTGGAGAATAAATCTAATAGTGACTGTATCCTATAGCATATTGTGTTGTAACCGGCCAATTCCGGTACCATATCTCCGAGGTGAAGAATGAGTATTCTTATCCAGACGCGTAAACGTGTTTCAAGATTTTTACAGGCATTTTTTCGCAAGAAACGTTCAAGAATAGGGATTTACGGCCCCCCCAATGCCGGGAAGACTACGCTTGCCAACCGCATTACCCACGACTGGACCGGCGAGGACATGGGAGTAGTAAGCGAAATTCCGCATGAAACCAGGAGGGCTTTACGTAAAAAGGATATTACTATCACCGGTTCGAACGGAAGCTCGATTACAATTGATATTGTGGATACTCCGGGGGTTACCACCAAGATTGACTACAAGGAGTTCCTCGAATACGGAGTGAATAAAGAAGATGCGATTATCAGGGCACGGGAAGCTACTGAAGGTGTCGCGGAAGCGATGCATTGGCTGCGGGAGGATATTGATGGAGTGATATACATGCTCGACAGCACGGAAGATCCTTTCATGCAGGTGAATATCATGATGGTTGGCATCATAGAGAGCCGGCACCTGCCGGTCATAATTGCCGCGAATAAAATCGATCTCCCGGATGCATCCCCACAGAGAATACGAAGCGCTTTCCCCCAGCATCCGGTGGTACCTGTATCCTGTCTGGATGGAAAGAATGTGGAAGATCTCTATGAAAAAATGGTGAGCCATTTCAGGTGAGGAAGATGATGCAGGGAGTACAAATCGATCTCATTTCCGAGGAGCGGCTGGCCACTCTCACCTCAATGGAGAAAATACGGATGATCCTGGATGACGTGCGTGAAGGGACTATTGTTATTCTCGAGAAAGGCCTGGAACCCGAGGAACAGAGTGCCTTAATCGAGATGACCATGAGAGAGATTTTACCTGACGGGTTTAACGGAATCGAGATTGAAACATATCCGTCGCGGGAAGAAAGTCCAGGATTTTTAAAACGAATTTTGGGAAAAAGTTCTCCGAAAACCCGTCTTACGGTAATCGGGCCGGCGAATAAGCTTCGCATGATCAAAAAAGACAAGGACATCATCAGTGCCTGGATCTCATCACGGTGACCAATATGCCCCATAAATGTGTGAAATGTGGGAGAGAGTATCCGGATACCTCGCAGGAGATATTAAGAGGATGCGGATGGTGCGGCAGCCGGAAGTTCCTCTATGTAAAGACCGGCCGGCAGCACCGGACACAACCGGAAGAAAAACCCGTACCCAAAACCAGAGAAGAAGAGATAGAGAAGGAAGTACTCGAGGCGGAGCGTGAACCAACAGATTTCTTTTCCCGGGTAGAGAGCATCAGGATCATCTCACCCGGTACCTATGAGTTAAACATCCAGAAACTGGCCCAGTCCGACGAAAGGGTGGTTGGATACGGTAAAGAGGGGAGTTATGGAGTAGACCTTCTCTCCATGATGAAATCAAAAAGAAAAAAAAAGAAAGACGAGAAAGAATAAGAAAAACAAAACATTTTTAACTGATATTTTCCACGCTGTAACCCTTGTTTGCCAGCAGTAACTTGACTCTTTCCCTGTGATTTCCCTGCAATTCTATGGAATTGCCTTTTACCGTTCCACCACAGGCGAGTTTATTTTTCATATATTTTGAAAGATCTTCCAGATCAATGTCCGTCGGGTCCAGCCCTTCGATTACGGTCACTTCCTTTCCATACCTTCTTCTGTTCACTTTGACATTGATCCTTTGCTGCTCCTTGGCAACTTCCTCACATATACAGAGTTCTTTAGGCAGTCCACATGTTGGACATATACCACCATTCATTACAAGTACCTTCAAGTTCTCTTTATATATTTGTTGGCATAACATAGACGCCCGAATGCTCACCAGAAACATTTTGCAGCCAGCAACTGCATCGCTGCATGCCACAACCGGAACACCATTCTTCCACTATCCAAGGTAACTATCAACACGGCAGGTCTCGCATCCACGCGAAAGCACCTGATCGGATTTGCTATGGTAACGGTATACTGTGATACCCTTGCAGCCAAGGTCCCTGGCCATGAGAAAGATCAGGCATATATCCTCCGCAGTGCTCTCTTCCGGCAGATTGACTGTTTTGGAGACTGCATTATCAACATATTTCTGCACTACCGCCTGCATCCGGACATGGAATTCCGGCGATATCTCCGATGCCGTCCTGAAAAGATCCAGAATATCCTCCCGCAACGGGAGATCCTGCATGCTGCCGGTCTTTTGCACTCTTGAAACCAGGTCATTTCCCCTGGGAAGAGAACGAAGATACTCTTTTGCAGAGGGGTGGGTAAAGCGAATCCGACGACCATTGATGATTCTCTGGAATGCATACGAGAACACGGGTTCTATTCCGCTGCTGACCCCTGCAATGAGATGGAGGGATCCGGTTGGAGCAACCGTAGTCACCGTGGCATTTCGCATATCTCCGTGATAGATACTCTGGTCTATGGCAGGGAATGATCCCTTTTCCCTTCCCAGTTCCTCCGACTTTGCGTGACCCTCTTCCTGGACGAACCTCATAATATTTGCAGTACATTCCAGGGCTTCCCGTGACTGGTACGGAATCCCCATCAGAAGAAGGGTATCTGCAAGCCCCATAACACCAAGCCCGATCTTCCTGGTCTGAAGAGTCTGATCCCGGATCATGGGAACCGGGAACCGGTTGGCATCGATGACAGCATCCAAAAATTCCACTGCCAGTGCCGTGACTGATCCAAGAAGATCATAGTCCATCTCACCGCAGGAGACGCAGCCTGCCAGGTTGATACTTCCCAGATTACAGCTCTCGTAAGGAAGCAGCGGTTGTTCACCACAGGGATTGGTCGCCTCTATCTCGCCCAGGCCGGGAACGGTATTTTGCTCATTGATCCTGTCCATAAAGAGGACTCCCGGATCCCCGCAGCACCAGGCCGCGTTACCAAGTTCCTCCCAAAGAAGCCTGGGATCAATGTAGTCCCACGCCTCTCCGTCGCGGGGATTTACGAGCGCATAGTCCTTTCCTTTCTCCATCATTCGAAAAAAAACAGAATCAAATCCAACTGAAAGGTTGAAATTTGAGAGACCGCCATTCGTTTTGGCTTTGATAAACTCAATTATATCGGGGTGAGAACTGGACAACACACCCATGTTCGCTCCACGCCTTTTCCCTCCCTGCTTGAGGGCGTTTGTTGCTTCGTCAAATACATGGATAAAAGGGAGCGGGCCACTGGCTACGCCGGCGGTGCCGGCAACAGTGTCGCCCTGGGGCCGCAGGTGGGAGAACGAGAAGCCGGTCCCACCACCACTCTTATGGATGAGCGCCATATGAGAAAGGGCAACAAAGATATTGTCTATTGAATCCTCTACAGACAGCACGAAACAGGCAGAAAGCTGGCCCTGGGGGGTTCCGGCATTCATTAAAGTCGGTGAATTGGGAAGAAAAAGAAGATTTTTCATTATATTGAGAAACTGTTCTTTCTTCCTGGTCCCTACAGCCTCTGCAACCCTGGAAAACATTACCTCGGGTGTCTCGCCCGGCAACAGGTAACGGCTGGAAAGCAATACACGGGCAGCTTCCCCTAAGTCCATATTGAGTCTGAAGGAAGGCCTTTTATTTAAAATCCATGCATATTTATATGAAATGTCACTGATGGTCCTGGGCACTGCATCCCATGTGGGGAAAAGCACGGTGGTGGCAGCATTGTGCAGATCCCTCTCAAATCGCGGTTTTTGTGTTGCACCTTTTAAATCGCAGAATATGAGCCTTAACTCATATGTGACAGTAGACGGCTGTGAGATCGGGATTGCCCAGGCAATGCAGGCATTTGCTGCCGGGCTTGAACCCGAGGCAGATATGAACCCCATCCTTCTCAAGCCCAAGGGCGATAAAACTTCGCAGGTCGTGCTCTACGGGCACCCCTACAAGGATGTGGCTATCACAGAATACTATAAAGAAACAGAGCATCTTCTGGATCGTGCACTTGAATCGGCCAGGCGGCTTGAAAAAAAGTATGGCCAGCTGGTGGTGGAAGGGGCGGGAGGGGCCGCGGAAGTAAACCTGTATTCCAGGGATATTGCCAATATCAGGCTGGCCAGGACCCTGCAATATCCGATTATTCTGGTGGCTGATATCGAACGGGGAGGGGTTTTCGCACAGATCTATGGGACAATCAAACTCCTACCCCCGGACATCCGATACCTTGTCAAAGGCATTATCATAAACAAATTCAGGGGCGATCCGGATATTTTTGAGGATGGCGTTGCCATCATTGAAGATATCACAGGTGTGCCGGTGATCGGTGTCCTTCCCTATCTTACCCTGCAGATCCCGAGCGAAGATTCGCTCTCGCTCGGTGATAAAATCGCACTTTCACACCCTGTCAGGATTGCCATCATCCGGCTTGACCGTATCTCCAACTTTACGGACTTTGAAAAGCTGGAGCGATATGCCTGCGTTGAATATGTATCCCCTGGATCTTCGCTTGAGGGGTTCGACTGCATAATCCTGCCAGGCACGAAAAACACAGTTGATGACCTTACACTGGTGCATGAAAGCGGAACCGGCAGCCAGATCATTCAGGCAAGGCAACGGGGAATCCCTATTATCGGCATTTGTGGAGGATACCAGATGCTTGGTCGCGTAGTTGCGGACTCTGGGATCGAATCGCACGAAGGAACGCATCAAGGCCTGGGATTGCTTGATGTTGCCACATATTTCCACCGATATGAGAAGAAAACCGTACAGATGAGGAGAAATTCCCGGCCTATTGGCCCTATCCTCTCAGCTATGGGATCGATAAAGGGCTATGAGATCCATATGGGGGAAACCTCACGGCATGGAGCATTGGAGGCTTTCGAAGGGGAAGGTGCTGTGTCCCCGGACGGACTTGTTATCGGAACTTATATGCACGGAATTTTTGAGAATGCCTCTGCAGTAAATGCCCTCCTTGAATACCTTTATTCCCGGAAGGGCCTTGTCTATCACTCAATAATGGAGGATGAACCCGATCCTTATGATGCACTTGCTCAAAAATTCGAGGACCATGTTCATGTAGAATCTCTCCTGGACTTTTTCCGGCTGGCCCCGATTCGATGATTGCGGGATATACCAGGAGGGGCGGTTTTTTCATGGAGAATTGCCTAATACGTGTAGGCAAAATAATGGCCAAAGGACGATTGCAATGCCAATGAGATTATCCATTACCCTTGACGTTGAAACCATGGACCTTATCGATAAATTTGCAAAGGAACATGGTATCGATAGAAACAGGGCCATACTGGAATTTATCGAGAGCGGGTATGAAAAGCTCTCCGAAGGGGGAATTATCAACCTCAACCAGCAGCGGGCCTTTGAGGAATATCGCGAAATCAAGCAGAACATCGAGGATATGAAAAAGAAGATGGAGGATCTCATTGAAGAAGTGCGCCTTATCCATCACACTATTGATGTGGAATGGGGGCATGAGATGAGGGCAGTCCCATATCAGAGTAAAAAAATGTGGGAATTCTGGAAAACGAAGTGAATTTTTTTATCCGATTATATTCATTATACTCTGAAAACCATCTCCTCTTCTATCGCCACATTTTACAGCATCAACCAATTTGAGGTCAACTTCTTCCGTTGCCCTGTGCGTTGTACAGTATGCAAGAGCAGGAGATTTCACATACACTCCCCGTACCCTGAAATAGCGTGAAAAGACACAGAACCTGCAGTGTTCAATATCCACCTCTTTTTGCGGAAGGCAGCAAACCTTTCCCCCCTTCACTGGTAATACTCTATACTTCTCTTCAGGCATTTCTCACTCTCAGGAACAAATCATTCTTTCCCTGTGCCATTAAAGTAATTTAATAAGATCCGCGTGCTTGCAGTTAAGACATTATTCGAAATTATGCAGGCATTTCCAGTCGGATCTCCCTGCCTGTAAGATCCCTGATCCTGGATCGCAGTTGTTCTGAAAGACGCGGAATTTCATCCCCGCATTCCCTGATCGTGCTCTCGATTGCCTGAAATCTTATTTCATCATCAGATATCTTCTTTTCTGTTTCGGCAATTTCCTTTTCAATTGCAAGGATCTTTTTCCTTTGCGGATCTTCCCGGTAATGCTTTGCTGCAGTGTCAACTTGTTCTTTCGCTAATTTCTGTCTGCTATAGAGATCGCCAAGGAGAGAGGGTATTTCGGAAGGTTGAGAAAATATGGCCTTTTCTTCCTTGTTTTTCAAAATAATTTCACCAGATTTGATCATACTCTCTATTGCAGGAAGAACAGGTGCGAGACTGGAAATTAAATCGTGCTCATATGGTATCCCGCTCTCTGACAACAGGGCTATAGCCTTGTGTATCTCTTTCGAGGCTCGCCCACTCTCTCCTCTCTGCATGATTTTCTCACCTTTGCGAAAGACATGAGAAATTGAGGAGAATGTTGCTCTCATCTGTCTCTCGATATTTTCCAGGTCCTTTCTCTTCGACTCCTCATCAACTCTTTTTGCGTGCATTATTCCCAATGCTTCGTCCTTCCTTCCTGCTGAGAGTTCATCTGATAATCGCCGATCCAGCGCTGTTTGATCTTTGAGATCCTTTTCAATCAGGAGTTTTTCTTGTTCTGCGGATTCCTTTTCACTTATTCGTTCAATGAGAATGTGGTAGGTCTCCCTGCTGGCCCTTATCAGTTCCCGGGATTTCCTGGCTTCTGAAATGACAGGAGTCATAGAATTCATTTCCCGTCCTATTTTATCGATTGCAACCCTTATTGCTTTCATTTCTTCAGGAAAAACGCCCTGGAGGTATCTTCCCTGGCCTGCCTGGCTTTTTAAGCACCCTTTCAGGCACTCCATTCCTGCCTGGTAAAAGTCCTCTGGTTCCAGGGAAATTTCCCTACTTAATGCTGCAAGCATAGCTTTTTTGAAAAGAGGGAGAGTATTTTTTGCAATTTTCTCAAGTTTGGGATGAAATGCTTCTTCTCTTTCAGCAGAAGAAAGCGCATTTACCAAGTCTATGAGTTCCTGGCGGTCACTTATGATTCTCGCCCTCTGGTCGGCAGTTCGTTCAAAGATATCGTTATTCAGGGAACTTTCCGACCCGGCAACAATCCCTGGAATATCTGATAGCGAAACTATGTCTATTGTAGGCTCTTCTTTTCCGAATATGTCCTTAAGAAAATCAAACTTTGCAACCATGTCTTTAATCCTGCCCTGTGTTGACAATCCCTTCGTTACAGTCGTTTCTTGCGATCTGCCTGATCCGCT
>DATKYO010000040.1:0-3362 GCA_035528475.1 Methanoregulaceae archaeon
CTTTACCGAATCACGGAACCGACTGAAGTATTTTTCCAAAATGAAAACCGAGGAGATTTCTGAGCTGCAGAAACAACTGAAAAAACTCGAAAAGGAGGCGGACCCAACTCCTGCCACTATTGAGACAATAAAGAAAATCCTCGAAACAATTTTAAATGAAACCGCCTGGCTGGACCGGGCAAATCTCGCAATTCTGGATTCGGATACAATCCAGGGCGAACTCACAACATTTCTTACCAGTGTAACCAGTACAGGGAATGCAGAATCCATATCGAAACTGGCACAGGCACTTTTGCGGGAAAAAGTACGGGACCTGGGGATCACTCACCTTCTGTACCTTGGAGTTGTATCAAGTGGTGGTGAATCAATCACGAAAAAAAGTATATGGAGATCGGGCAACATCAGTTATATCGGTGGTGCCGTTGTCACCTATGTCCTTTCAAGTATAAACGGAGATGTCCTTTCATCCGATACCCTGCCCATCCTGTCGGCCTTTGATTTTGACCCATCCGGCAAGGTGAGAATGCCGCTTCGTCAGATCCGGTTCGGGAAGCAGCAATGAAGAAATAAATTTTTTTCCCCTTTGCTATTTCACAGGATCAGAGCCAGAACAGTGGATGATCGGAAAAAAATGACCTGATAAAAAGCCCAGGTCCTTACACACAGTAAAGGTCACATGTACACTGATACGACTCCCCCGATCTGAAGCACTGGCGATTTATGGATCATGCTGGAACGGAAAACTCTTGTCAGAAGATAGATATCATTCCTCATCATCCCCGGTAATTCCCTCTTTAACCCTTAATCATGCATACCACGACAGTTTTAACCTTACTTACTCTACCATATTGACTATGGAAGACGATGCGATGGTTGCCCATTGCGGGCTCTGCTGCCTCGATTGCCACGGGCACACCGGAAAAATCCCGGATCTTGCTCGTGATCTCCGCAAAGAGCTGCGAAAAGCACACTACGACAAATTTGCAGAATCACTTTCGGTATATCCCTTTGCCAGCGCATTCAAAGATTATCCCGAGTGCTATGAACTGCTGGGTCTGATGATGAAATTCCGGTGCAAAAAGGGGTGCCGGGAGGGTGGAGGGCCGCCGTTTTGCAAAGTCAGGAAGTGCTGCCAGGACAGGAGCATCAGGGGCTGCTGGGAGTGCGAAGAGTATGCAGAGTGCGAAAAACTGGATTTCTTAAACTCAATACACGGCAATGCCCACCGGAAAAATATCAGCATCATCAAAAAGAAGGGAATCGGGGGATTTCTCAAGGGGAAGCGGAACTGGTGAGTCTTTTTATCGCTTTGACGTTGGTACAGCTCATCTCAAAGAGGGATGAGCCACTCTCTTTTATTCCTGTGTTTCCGTAGGCCTGAACCTGCCTGAAGGAACTGTGATTTCAAACCGTGCACCCTGGCCGGACGTCCCGTTCTCAGTAATGGAAATCCCGGTAAGGGCCAGGATTTCCCGGGCAAGGTAGAGTCCAAATCCGGTATTCTTGCCGTATCCCCGATTAAAAATCTGGCTCTTATTCTTCGGAGGGATACCGATTCCGTTATCCTCCCATGTAATCACTATATTCTCAGGCGTCCGGGAATCAGATACCTGTATTTCCGTAACCGTCTGTCCATGCCGCAGCGAATTATCCATGAGATTAAAGAAGACTTTTTCAAGAAGCGGATCGGCATAAACCTCAAAACCGGGAATTTTTGATGAGAGTGTGACAGATGATGGGACCGGCACACGTGACATGATCTGGTGCACATCCTGCCATTGCGGTTTGTGAGTGCCAAGGTCCTGGTAGATCTGCGTGAACTCGATCTGGGACTGGATTGTTTTTGTTGTAGCTTCCATTTTATCGACATACTGGCGCAGTTCGGGGGACGACAATTTTTCCTGCATCAGGAACAGATAGCCCAGGAGTACAGTCACATTATTGAGGATATCATGTCGCGTGATCTTGGTCATCAGGGTAAGCTGGCGGTTTGCCTGCTTTAAGGCTTCTTCGGCCCTTTTCCTGTCAGAAATGTCAACAAAAGTCTCGATAAGCGCAGGATGCCCTTTCAGATTCAGTTTTATCACGGACTTTAGAACGGGAACGCTCTCTCCGTTTGAGTTGAGCAGAACCCGTTCGGACCGGTCAATATCCTTTCCCATGTCGGTGATAGGACAGTTCCCCTTTGCAGTGGGACAGATGAACTTGTGGCAGATCTTCCCGATGACCTGTTCGCCGGGGGCACCGATGAGTTCAAGTGCTGAAGGATTCGCCTGGAGGATTGTATGCGTTTCCGCATCAACAACCAAAACTCCGGTGGGAATGGATTGGAGAAGTTTTTTAAGGTACTGTTCACTCTGGTGAATCTCCTCTTCCACTATTTTCCTCTGGGTAACATCACGGTCTATGCCCCTGTATCCCAGGACTGACTGATCAGCAGCGTAGACCGGTTCACCACTTGTCTCAAGTATTATATGTCGTCCATCTCTACGCCGGTTGATATTCTCCAGTCTTACGATGGGTTTTTTGGCATCGAGGAATTTCTCGAACATCCTGCCAATCTTTAGAGATTCATCAGGTGGCATCAGGTCGAATGGAGTCTTTCCGATAACTTCCTGGGGTTCGTATCCAAGTATATCCACGATCTTCGGACTGACGTAGGTATACCGGCCATCCCTGTCAATCTCCCAGACCATATCGCTCGTTGTTTCAACCAGGGAACGGAATCGCTCTTCGCTTTCCCTGATTACGCTTTCCATCTTCTTCCGCTCTGTGATATCAGTCAGTACCACGAGAACACTGGGAAGCCCGTCATATTCTATCTGGCTGGCCCTTATTTCAACAGCCCTTCGTTCACCGGATTGTGTGAGAATCTCTATATCATAAGGTTCGATCAGTTTTCCTGCAAGCCTCATCTTCAAGGCATCCGCTACCGTTTTCTGGTCTTCAGGGGAAATATAATGCCAGAAAGGCTGGTCCAGCATTTCGTCGTGGGAATAGCCAAGCCTTTCCGCACTTCCCGGACTGATATATTTTATAATCCCATCCCTGTGGACAAGAATAGAATCCGGCACA
Source organism: Methanoregulaceae archaeon (assembly GCA_035528475.1). GTDB lineage: Archaea > Halobacteriota > Methanomicrobia > Methanomicrobiales > Methanospirillaceae > SD8. The sequence continues at coordinate 3,076 of DATKYO010000040.1, forward strand.
TTCTCAACGAGTACACGGTAACGTGCTTCACTCTCCCTTAAGGCATTCTCCGCCATTTTGCGATCCGTAACATCCTTAAAGGTACCCCTGGTATATTGCGGTTTTCCGTCAGTTATCTGGCAGTTCGCTATACCTTCAACGAATATACGTTTTCCGTCTCGGGTTTTGAAAACCGCATCGATAATCCCCACATTTTCACCAGATATAACCCTCTGGAATGTGTCCATGCAGTGGGCAAGGCTCTCGTCGTGGATAATATCAAAAATGCCGAGATTCGGGATATCGTC
>DATKYO010000041.1:0-24121 GCA_035528475.1 Methanoregulaceae archaeon
GGGCTCACCAAGGAGCATTCTGCGCCTTATTTCGGTTCCACTGTGCAGCTCCCTGCCGTACATTGCCGGTGACTGGACAGCGATTCCTTCCTCGGCGAAAAGCCGCATGACCAGGGGGTTGGAAGAATAGATACGATCGAATGGCGGAGCCATGGACTTCACATGAGCAACCCAAAGGGAATTTCTCTTGATGTCCTCGATAGGTATTACATAAATCGGACACTCCAGGCTTTTCAATGAACCGGTAATCATCAATACCCGTTCTCCTGCAGTGAAAGGATTCTCAGGCTCATGGGAAAGCTGGGCGCTTCCTACCCCGATGATGATCTCATCAACACTCTCGGCGATTCGTTCGAGTACGTACTGGTGACCATTGTGATATGGCTGGAATCTCCCAATATAGAATGCTCGTGTCATTTTTCTGCCACCATATTTGCTATGCGGGCTGCAAATGCCCCGGCCGTGAATCCGGCATCGATATTCACCACCGCCAGGACTGAGCAGGACTGGAGCATGCTGGCCAGGGCCGCCTTCCCCTGCCCCATATACCCATACCCCGTACTTACAGGCACGCCAATAACCGGCCTGTCCAGCAGCCCAGCTACCACTGCAGGAAGCGTTCCTTCTCTCCCTGCGGCAACGACGAATACATGGGCGTCGAGACATTGCCGGATAGCCGGAAACAGGCGATGTATTCCTGCAGCTCCCACATCGAAGGTTGTCAGTACCCTGCAGCCCATTTCTTCTGCTATGACCCGCGCTTCCTCCGCTACCCTGATATCAGAGGTACCTGCCGTAATGATTGCCACCACCCCTCCCGTTTTTTCCGGGGCTTTCCCTTTGGAAATCACGGCCATATGAGCCACATCGTGAAATGTCACCGAAAGGCCATCCTTATCCTTAAGAGCCCTGACTACCTCATGGTGTTCGGGCGACATACGGGAGATAATGCACCTATTCGTTGATTCAACGACTTTTTTGACAATCCTGACAATCTGTTCCGGATCTTTTCCTTCGGCAAGAATCACTTCCGGTATGCCGCAGCGCATCGATCTGCCCATATCAAGGCAGGCCAGATCTCCCACAGCTTCAATACGAAGGCCTTCAATCTCCCTTTCCGCTTCTTCAAGCGAAATCTCCCCGCTCCGATAGCGGACAAGCACATCCCGAAGCATATAATTCGATGGCATAATGTAATGACTGCCTATTATAATATCATGACGCAGCGCAATTATCAAAAACTACTGTTCGGGCAATCCCGATTTTTATCCAGGGTGTAATTCGAGGCCAGGTGAAGTGCGAAGAAAGCATCGAACAGTCACCAGGATGTGAAAATTTTGGCTGATAAGTACAGATGGGATGCCAGGGATTATCATGCCTCATCCTCAACGCAAGAGAAATGGGGCATGGATCTTCTTTCCGGTTTGAAGCTTTCAGGGATGGAAATGGTTCTTGACCTTGGCTGCGGGGATGGGAAGATATCCGCACAAATTGCAGAAATCGTTCCTTATGGATCTGTCCTTGGAATTGACTCCTCTCCTGAAATGATAGAGTATGCCAAAAAAACACATCCGAAAAAGGAATGCCCAAACCTCGATTTTTTCTGTTGTGATATGCGCACAATTGACTATACAGAAGATTTTGACAGGGTATTTTCCAATGCAGCCATGCACTGGGTAAAGGATCAGGGGAGGGTGCTTCGAAATATATATCAATCACTCAAACCAGGAGGATTGATGGTTATTCAGATGGGGGGCAGGGGAAATGCCGGAGATTTATTTGCATGCATTACTCCCCTGATGGAAACGAAGCCCTGGATCCGGTATTTTCAGGATTTTGAATTTCCATATGCATTCCCTGATCCCGACGAATATGTTACGCTCCTGCGCAAGACCGGCTTTACGAAGTGCATCGTACAATTAAAAGGTAAAGATATGGTGCATGAAGGCCTGGAAGGATTTTCGGGCTGGATTCGCACAACATGGATGCCGTACCTTGATCGGCTTCCCTCCCGTCTCCGGAGCAGGTTCATCATCGCCATATACAGGGAATATACAAAATTGTATCCACCGGATTCATTTGGAAATATCCATATTGCCATGGTAAGGCTTGAGGCTATTGCGGAGAGGCACTGATACCACGCGGGCTTGATCTCCACTTATACCCGATGTTTATTTGGATTTTTCCTGGAAGATACACTATAGTTATTTTCAATGCAGACGATCTAGTATACAATAATATCCATGAGTTACCTTGTATATATCGCGGTATTTGGCGGAATCGTAGTTTTTTACCTGTGGCTACGAGATGTGCGTATATTTTACCTGACCGGGCTTCCAGGTTATCGCAAAGCGTCGTATCAGGGAGTTATATGGGGAGCTGTGGCACTATTCGGTATTGCCCTGACCATATATACCCTTGAGCTCGTGGGATTGGGCGTTATCCTGGCTGCACTCTACCTCCAGGGCAGAGTAAAGAGAGAAAAGATATGGAAGGAAGAAGGGACATGGGAACGAATGACTGGCAGAGTCCGCAGTTCCAGATAAATATGAAAGACGGAGAGCGGATCTAATGCTTCAAAAACCACGGGGAACCAGGGATTTTCTCCCTGATGAAATGGAACGACGACGGCAGGTAGAGGGGCAGATGCGGGATTCAGCTCGCAAGTGGGGTTACCGCGAAGTTTCGACACCTGAATTTGAGGAGCTGGAGTTGTTCACAATCAGGTCAGGGGAAGGAATTGTCCAGGAAATGTATGTTTTTGAGGATAAAGGCGGCAGAAAACTGGCTCTGCGACCGGAGATTACAGCGCCGGTACTCAGGATGTACGTAAATGAGGGGCGTGTTCTTCCAAAGCCGCTCAGATGGTTTTATTTTGCAGACTGCTTCAGGTATGAAAGGCCGCAGAAAGGTCGCTACAGGCAGTTCTGGCAATTTGGGGTTGAGCTTATCGGGGCAGACACTGCGATGGCCGAAGCCGAAACCATCATGCTCGGGACAGACCTTCTCGACAAGTCGGGCATCTCGTTTTCCACTCACGTAGGGCACCTTGGCTTCATGCGAAAGATGCTTTCAGGACTGGACCCCGGGGTCCAGCATAAAATCCGTATGCATTTGGATAAAAAGGATTTTGATGCCCTGGAAGCCTACCTCGACGACCTGAAAATGCCTGATCTGACCGGGTCACTGGTCAACCTCGTACAGTGCAGAACGCTTGAAGATGCTTTTGCCATTACCGGGGAAATGCCGGATAAAGAGCGAATTATTGAGATATTTTCAATCCTTGATGCGGCAGGGGTAAAGTATACTCTCAATGCAGGCATTGCAAGGGGGCTTGATTACTATACAGGTATGGTGTTCGAATGCTTCGCCCAAAACCTGGGCGCTGAGAACCAGGTCCTCGGAGGCGGCGCCTACAGGCTCGCCCACCTGTTCGGTGGCGATGATATTCCTTCATCCGGCTTTGCCATAGGTTTTGACCGGGTTATGGTCGCACTGGGAGATCTCCCACCCCGGGAGGAGATGACAGTCCGAATTGTAAATACCCCGCAAGGACGTAACTGGGCCCTGGAAACAGCGAAATATTTCCGTGAATCAGGAATAAGGGCTGAGATGGACCTTTCTTCAAAATCAATCGGCGCACAGCTCTCAAATGCAGGAAAATCTGCCGATTATGCCGTAATCATCGGCGAGCGGGAAGCTATTGCAAGGGTTGTAATGCTAAAGGATTTGAAATCAGGGGTTCAGCAGGAAATGAGCCTTGAAAGTGCGGCAACTGAGGTGTTCGGGAGTGGCGCTTGCTGATGAGCTGGCAAAACAACAGCGCAGTATCAGTGTCGCTGAATTTTTCGAAAAGAACAAGCACCTTCTGGGCTTTGATTCACCCACCAGGGGGATCATCACTACAATAAAAGAAGCGGTGGACAATGCACTCGACGCCTGCGAGGAGGCCATGGTCCTTCCGGACATCTATATCGGCATCCAGCGGGTTGAAAGTGAGGTCATGCGGATTATTGTGGAAGACAACGGTCCGGGAATAACCCCCGAACAGATCCCGTATGTTTTTGGAAAACTCCTTTATGGATCACGATTCCACCAGATAAAGCAGAGCAGGGGACAGCAGGGCATCGGCATCAGTGCCGCCGTTCTCTATGCTCAGCTGACCACTGGAAAACCGAGCCTGATAATCTCCAGGACCGGGGCAGATCAACCTGCATACCGTTTTTCACTCCAGATCAATATCGAATCCAACGAACCCGAGGTTCTATCAGGAAAGCCCCTGGAATGGGATCGTACTCATGGGACAAGGGTGCAGATTGAATTTAAGAGTACGATGGCTGCCAGGAAAAGGCTTCTTGAATATCTAAAATATACCTCGGTAGTAAATCCGCATGCCCGCATCAGGGTTGATCTGGATGATGAATCATTTGTCTTTGAGCGGGTCAGCGATGAGGTGATCGAATGCCCAAAACCAATAAAACCTCACCCACATGGAATCGAGCTTGGTCACCTGAAAAGGATGCTGAACGGAAATGATTCCACTCTTCGGGATTTTCTTGTAGGAAATTTCAGCAGGGTAGGAGCCAAGACTGCCAATGAAATGTGCAGGAAGGCTGCGCTCTCCCCCGATACCAAGCCAGATAAGCTGACTCCGGAAGAGCAGAAATCTCTTCTTGAAGCGATGCAGAAGGTAAAAGTCCCGGCCCCATCCACCACACAGTGTCTTTCACCTATTGGTGAGGATCTTATCATAAAGGGACTGGAAAAGGAGTTCCAGATCGACTTCATTAAGGCCAGGACCCGCCCCAGTTCTGTATTCAGCGGCCATCCGTTTGTGGTGGAGGCCGCTATCGGATATGGCGGAAAACTAACGTCCGAAGGAAATGCCCGGATCCTCCGGTTCGCGAACCGGGTTCCCCTGGTCTACCAGCAGGGTGCATGTGCCATAACCTCTTCATTGGCAGGTATTAACTGGAAGAGTTATGGAATTTCCCAGGCAGGCCTGCCAACAGGACCTCTCCTGATCCTGGTGCATGTTGCGTCCACCAACGTGCCATTCACCAGTGAGAGCAAAGATGCGGTGGCCTCCATTCCGGAGATCGAGAGAGAGATCACTCTTGCATTGCAGGACCTGGGCCGTGATCTCAAGAGATATCTTTCCCGGAGGGATCGGAATAAACTTCAGGAAGATCGGGCCAGGGCTGTTTGTGCAATTATTCCCGAGCTGGCCGCAAAGGTTGCCGAAATACTGGAGGTCCCTCCTCCGGACGTCTCTACTATAGAGGGAAGGATCATGAAGCGGCTGGTGGCCAGGAGGGGAACCCGCGATAACCGTATCTTTCTGGAGGTCAGGAACTACACCAGCACATCGGGGCGGATCACCCTCTATGACATCTCGGGTGATTCAGGACAGGATTCCGATCCGCCTCCTGCATTTGTGAGTGAAATGGATGGAGAATATACCAAGATGTGGGAAATCGAGATCGACCCGGGTTCTTCATGGTCTGCCAGTTATTCGGGATCTGGAGGGGGATCCCTGGAGATCCGGGGAATTGACAGGAAAAACGTGGTAATGGTGGATATGGATGTCTAGGAATGAACTCGACGGGCTGGTAGGCGAAAAACTCCTCTCAATAGCCCAGAAGTGGTATAGCCAGATGAAAGAGGGAATGCCTCCTTCCATATCCCTGCCAACCCGGACAAAGCGCAATATCGAGTATAATGACGAGAGTGAAGTCTGGAAATATGGAGACCGGGAGAGCGTCCGTTCGGCTGCAACGGCAAAAAGTGCTCTTCACCTCCTGAAAATGGCATATGTAATCTGGTTTCTGAAAAAACAGATCCGTGAAAACCGTTCATCCACTTTAAGAGAGTTATATTATATCTCCGAAGGGTGGAAAAGAGCCAAGTTTTCCGCCCAGGATGAGAGTAATTACCTTATTGAAGACCTTGAAATCCTCACCGACATGCAGCGCGAGGCCTTTCATCTGAGGCCTGAAGAGGATGGTGCGACAATTTTCGGACCCCTGAAACTGAAAGAACTGACCCGGAGGGGCGAACGGATTATCCATTGCCAGGAGGATGTTGGGGAAGCAGGATACCAGATCCCGAACAACGTGGAAAATGTCGAATTGCTGGATCACGATGCCCGATTCATCATTGCTATTGAAACAGGGGGTATGTATGCCCGCCTTATGGAAAACGGGTTTGATGATGAATACAACGCCATCCTTGTCCACCTCAAAGGCCAGCCTGCACGATCAACCAGGCGGATGCTGAACCGTATAAATGAAAAGTTCGATGTCCCCGTGCTGGTCTTCACCGACGGCGATCCCTGGTCCTACCGGATCTATGCAAGCGTGGCATATGGGGCTATAAAGAGCGCTCATATCTCCGAACTTCTTGCCACTCCGAAAGCCCGGTTCATCGGTGTTCAGCCAAGTGATATCAGGGACTATGACCTTCCATCAGACCGCCTCACCGAGAGGGATATTTCGGCCTTAAAAAGTGAGCTTTCCGATCCCAGATTCGCTACAGAATACTGGAAAGATCAGATCGAACTTCAGCTGAAGCTAAATCTCAAATCAGAACAGCAGGCATTCGCTGCAAAAGGCCTTGATTTTGTAACAAAAGAATATCTCCCTCACAGACTTTCAGAGATGGGGATTATATAACGGGATATGTTAAAAAAAGTTCAGGAAATGAAGAACCTGAAGACCACCCAGGCAATAATAAGCATTATGGCTGAATATTTCAGGCCGGCAATTGCCCGGCTCTCACCCATCTGGCCGGCCATCAGACCTGAGAAGAGTCCCTGTATCATGGCCGCATGCGAGAAGATTCTCTCATAGAAGAAGAGATCCACTGCGCCGATGAAAGATGCCGCGGCCCCTCCGGACTCCAACGCTTTGCTCCCGGCAGCGGCCATTGTGGAAAGAAATGTGCTGACAAGGATGTAGATAACAAAGACAAATACCACAAAAGAGATGAGCACAATCACGACATATATCAGCATATTATTCCGGCGCTCTGTGCTAAGCTGGATAAATTCGTAGGTATCATAGGCCGCCGCACGCAACACCTCGCTCACATCACCCCCCGCCTTGCTGGCCTTGGCAATGAGATCGATGCTCCTGTCGGTCAATGGAGTCGCCAGCCTGACCCTGAAACGCTGGACTGCTTCGATAAATGTGACATTCCATGACATCTCATTGTCAAGCCGCCTGATATATGGCGTGAGTGTACTGTATTCACTCTGGGCTACTAGGTGAACCGCATTCGGAAGAGTCATCCCCGAATCATTCATGCCTGCAAGATCGCGGAAAAAGTTTGGCAGCGCTTCTTCAAGGTGGCGAATCCTCTGGCTCTCTTTGAAATCAAGAATTGCAAGGGGCACGATTACCACAAGTATGGAGAGCACCACGATGTCATCGACCAGAGTTGAATTGAAAAACACTCCCATTCCATATTCCTTGACCACGAATGCGGTTCCAAGAAGAAAAATTATCAGGGCGGCGGGGATTGTGACAATGAGAATATGGACTGGTTTTTCAAAAATAAATTTAAGGGGATGCTTCATAATCCGGGCAATACCTGCCCGTTGTTTCACAGCCTTCTCCAGTTTTTGCTTTATCTGGTGCTGCTCCTCTTCATAGACAGCAAGTTCATTCGGACCCAGATCAACGGGCGCATTTTCCTTTTTCGATCTACCTCTGAAAAGGCCGGATATCCCTTTTTTTCCGGTTTCGGGAGATTCTGCCGCTTGTGAAGGGGTTTTGGTCCACGTTGTTTCCTCTCCACCCTTTTGAAATTTCCCCAAAAACGATTCTTTTATCCCCATCTTATGCCTCCGGAGTCATAGAACTGATTAATATCACAAACATGATACTGCCGAACGGGATGAGCAGATACACGATGATATAGAGAAATATCGGCTGTGCCTGGTTGGAAAGGATAGACATGATTGACTGGAGGATAATCAGGAAGAGCGGTCCGGCAACCATGGCCGTTACATATGATTCAGCGATAAGTCCCAGAGTTTCAAGGAACAATTTCTGGGTCTGGCGATTTTCCAGTGAATACTGTTCTGCCTTGGTCCGGAAATATGCTGTAAGATTGCTCCCGCTTGAAATACAACCCATGGATCCCTGAAGGAACTCTTTCATACGCATGCTTGGGGTCGTTGCCGAGACCAGTCTCAATGCATCAATGAGATCCTTCCCGTATAGATCAATTTCCATGGAAATAAACCGCGCTTCAGTTGCACTTTCCCCATATATTGTGCTGCTCCCAAGCTGGCGGAAGACCTCTGCAGGTGGAATTCCCGCGGAGGACATGGCTGTGATATAATTGATAGCATAAGGAAGTGTTGCATCGATATTTCGCCTCCGATTCCCGGCAATCAAAGAGGGATAGACCTGGAAAAGAATAAACGTAATCCCCCCTATCACTGCAAATGAGATGATCACCGCCAGAATCGTTCCAATATAAAGGCTGTACTGGGAGATGACAAACATAAACTCGGGGACAGCTCCGCGGTAAGTGATAATGCCCGGAAGATTGAAGAGATATGTAAAGAATCCCAGCATCACGGCCCCTATAATTCCCGCAATTGCAGAACTCATATACGCGGTTGAGAGGTATACCTCAAATGGTATCTTCATTCTGGCAATGACCAGGTTGCTTCTCAGGTCCGCATATTTATCCCGCTTTTTTGCCGCCCGTTTCCCCAGCAAATGGAAAGCTATCCGCTCGTAACTATTCATAGAGGTCAGCTCTCACTTTCTCCATCACCAGGGACGGATCTCTGAAGTACTGGATCAGTATATTGCTCACGTCATGGTAATTCCGTATCTTTTTGATGCGCATCCATTCCAGAACCTCCTGCCTCATCTTGAGTTCCTCGCGCATCCTTTCCTCGTCCCATCCTCTTTCTTCCATGATCTCCTCCAGGATGAAGGATTTGCCGGAGTAGGTGATTTCATCTGTGGCAGGATGCCATTTAAAGACCTCATTCGTGATCAGCTCATTGGTCCTGGGATCGATATCCAGAATCTCAACAATCTGTTTATTTCTTCGGATTCGCTGCCCCCCTACACGTGCCTGCACCTGCACTGAAACCAGGTCAAGGGCCGAGAGCATGTTTCTTGGAACATTGAGAGGCGGATTCTCCAGACGATGCACAATGCTTGCCACCGAATCGGCGTGGATGGTGGAATAGGTAATGTGCCCGGTACTCATGGCCTGGAAAAGAGTGAGGGCTTCCTTTCCTCGTACCTCACCCACAAGAAGATATTCAGGCCTCTGTCGTAGTGCGGCCCGGAGAAGTTCATACATATTGATCTCCCCCTTCCCTTCAGTATCAAATGAGGTTCTGGTCACGCTTGGAATCCAGTTTGGATGTGGGAGTTTGAGTTCTCTCGTATCTTCAAGAGTTACAATTTTCGCGAGAGGGGGCATGAACAGGGAAATGGCGTTTAAGGAAGTGGTTTTTCCGGAAGCCGTTCCACCAGCAAAAATGCAGGATTTTCCGCTCTCAACCGCCAGCCAGAAAAATGCAATCGACAGCGGGGAAAATGTCCCCCACTCGATAAGGTCAGTGGGAGTGATAGGTTCATCACGGAATTTACGTATGGTATATGTGGAACCATGTGCCGTGACCTCCGTGCCCAGTGTCATCTGGATACGCGAGCCGTCACTCATGGTGGCATCGAGCATCGGTTCTGCGATGGAAATATATTTTCCTGACCGCTGGGCAAGTTTGGTCACAAATGAGTCAAGTTCTTCCGAACTCGTATACAAAAGATTTGTCCTCATGGATTCGTAACGGGAATGATACACAAAGAGGTTACTATTCACCCCGTCACATGAGATATCCTCAATATACCGGTCATGCATGATCGGATCGATCATCCCGTTTCCGAGGAATTCCCTGTACATAAAATACAGGATCTTCTCCCTCTGGATTGGAGACAAAAAAATGCCGTAATCTGTGATGATATCGTCAGTGACATTCCTCAGAGTTTTTCTTGCCAGTTCGGAGACGATATCCTGCGTGTTAATATCCAGCCGCTCAAATATCCGCTCTTTTATATCGATAAAGAGATCCGACTCTGCCATGGTCAGTACCGGCTCGATCACCTCGTAGGTATTTTCATGCGTTGAATGGTCATAAGAAATTCTGATATAAGAATAGGGTTCATTTACTGAATATTTCTCGATCTCTTCGACATCAGGTCTGGGATTGAATGTGAGATCCACCAGCATTCCGTGTATTCGCGGATTGTACTCCTCCACTTCATGATGGATGATATTCAGGGGATTTAATTTACCAAAAAAGCCCGCTTTCGGAGCCTCCTCTACCACCGCCGTGGCGGCATCGGAAATACTCTTTAAACCGGCCTCCGAGAGATCACCCCGCAAAGGATCGCCCATATTGGGTTCAACTTCCCCTTCGCTTCCGAAGATATTGGCACGATCATGAACCTTCAGTTCATCAACCTCAAATGTGGCGCCTTTGGGAAGAATGAGACCGGAAAGGTCATTTATCTGATCTATAGATATAACCGATTCTTCAAGACCTGCTTTCCCGGCTGTCCAGACTGTCTTCTTTGCCGGCTCGAACCGGACGCCAGGACGCGTGCCCGCTGAGGATGCGGTATGGCTTACTACCTCGCCTTCATCTTCACTTCCCCATTCCGGACCGCCCGGCGGGACATCCGCATTATTAATTTGTGCGGGCTCAAATTCCCTCTTTCCTTCCGCCTCTTGATCAGAGGGGCGGAAATCCCTCCCTTTTTCGTCGTCATCTTCGGTATGGCGAATTTCATCTCCAGTCGTACTTCCCACTGATTCTAGTGGAGTGATGGGTTCTCGAAGATTTTCTAATATATCATCTGATGAAGAAACCCCGATTCTTTTCATCAGATCGTCAAGATCATCACCGGTTTTTATCTCTTTTTCAAGTGGAGGTGGCGCTTCTTTCGCACCCGTTTTCGGTTTGCCAAACAATTTTTTAAATGGCGAATTCTTCTTCTCCTTCTCAGTCATCGGAAATACCCCTCCCCATTATTTCATATCTGCTCTCTATGATATATATGTGGCCCAGAAGTCATAAGTGCCTGGATCCTGTCATTTCACCCCCATTTTAATCCGGCTGATCGCAAGCCGGATCATCCCCAGGTTGGCATCGCTGGTAGCGACCACACAGAGATTAAGATCTCCGTATGGAGTGATAATGCACTTCCGGTTCTCAGATTCCAACAGGATCTGCGTTAACTCGCCCATATCAAGATCTGCCGAAATTTTTTTTCCAGCCCGGAAAAAATCTTCGGCAATTGCCGCTACCTGTTCAAAATTAACATCACCAAAATAGTTTACCATAAATCCCTCAAAAAACACCAGTACCGCGACAACTCCTGGTAAATTCTGGAGGTTATTGAGATCAAGTTCATCCAGGTTATCCATAACCTCTGAAATCTGGATTTTTTCTTCTTTTACAATTATGAGCCCTTTTTCCTGGCATAATTCCAGGGACTGCTGGTATTCCTGCTCGGTATATGCCCTCATAAGAAACCCGGATTCGGAGTCATCGATTCCTCCCGATTTCTTATTTCGATAGCTTTCCAACTGAACCAAAGCCGCATTTCCTTTGAAAAGCCCTGATGGATTGCGATAAAAAGCTGCGATAAACTTGCCATTCCTGGAAAGTATAAAGCCCTTCTCATCAGATGACTTCACTTCTAATAATCCAGTAAATGTCCCTTTCATGGAAAGGGCACTGGGGTCAAATGGATCTCTTACAATCCCCGAATACTTCCCTGGAGGCAGCGTCATACCTAGAGTGCCGCAACTAGACGTTCTTTATTCTTTTTTAGTTCGTACCTGATTCTGCCTACATTTGACTCGTTTTCCGCAACAATTGCTATCAGCTCATCTGCAGAGAGCGGAGACATGATGATAGGTCCTCTTTCCAGTTCTACAAGCATTTGTTTGAGCTCTCCCTTACCCAGCTCTTTTCCCATTGCTTCAGAGGTACCCATACCGGTTGATGCCATGGCGCCAAGCGCATCGATATCCATTTTACCCGACGCCGCGCTTTCAATTACAAAACCGTCTCTTCCAACCACAACAGCAGCCGTTACACCATCAATCTTTAAAAATTCTCCAAGAATTTGTTTCAACATTGTGTGCCACCTTTCTTATAAAACATCTTTCTTGAAATATATAAATAAAAATGTTTGCAAAGGTTTTTTTCAGTCATATTACTTTGAAACGAATAACCCAAAAATATGGCCATTCTCTTAAAAATTCTTCTCTATTTTAAGAGATTGATCAATACTATTATTGGGACAAAGGATATTTTCAATATATATGCAACTGCCCAGGGGAACATTTCGGACCTTGAAACGCGGGATTAGCCTGAATTCTCTGGCTGATGAACTGCGCAAAGAACGGTTCACAGGGTATTGCACAATATCCTACCTGGACAAAAAAATAATCCTTGTATTCAGAAATGGAACGATCCTCCTTGCCGGATATGATGCGATGGTAGGTGATGCCGCCTGGGATCAGATTGTAACTCTGGATGTGAAAGATATTGTGGACGCCGCACTATCCAGTCTATCGGAGGTGCAGGTAGATCTTGCTCTGGAGTTCAATACCAATGCACGAATCCTGCAAGACCCCGTCACTGTGACTTCTTCTCCGCTCTCAAAGTCTAAAAAAGAGATACAAAACGTACATCATGAAGCGCCGAAGGCTGTAGATGCCCGGAGTATAGAAAGAGAAGGAGTGGTGGCGGGCGTGAATCCTGGTCAATCCGGAGTGGAAAGTTCTGTTATTGGCAGGCACACCGATCCTGATCAAAATTATGTTCAATCCCCGCAAATCACAGCCAGGGATGAATTCAATATACTTCATAAAGAACTCGAGGCACTCGAAGCAATGGATTTGGAAAGTATGAATGAAAAAATACGCAACAATTGCATGGTGATGATCAGAAAACTCCACCTTGAACATCTCATTGAATCGAAAAAAAGCAGGGATGAGGATTAAATGGATGTAATCGGCATGGAAATCTATCTGCTTATTATCATCCTCATACTTCTTGCAGTCACACTGTTTCTGGGAGTGATGAATGCCATATTCCTGTCCAAATTGTATTCACAGATATCCCGGGAATCCAGGAGAACCGGAAAGGTGCCGGAGACTTCCATTTCAGATTCTTCTACAGTTACAAAGCAGGATATAATAAAACCGTTCGTTTCCCCGGTGCCCGAAGTTGACATCTCGCGGGCACATGATATAACAGAGGGCCTGAGAATGATTTGTAATCTATATTCGCTAAATTCTCTCACAATTTCAAGTGCTGACGGTCTGGCGATAGGTTCATGGGGTGCAGAATCAGGAGTTGCTGATGCTGCACGGTTCAGCCATCTCCATTCTCTCGGGGAGAAAATAGCGGAACCGGGGATATCCATCTTCGAGATGGCATATCATGGCTCGTCTCTCATCGGCATAATCAGGAGCGATGGAGATATTGCGCCCGAACAAGTTTCCGATATCGAAAATGAGGTAGTCAGGCTTTTTGAAAAGTGGTTATAGCCATTTCAACCTTTTCCTGTCATTAGACTTATATAAATCAACGACAATTCCTTTTAAATGGAGGCTTGAATGGTCCGAGTTTTCACATTTGCGTCTGGAAAGGGAGGTACTGGAAAGACTACTGTGACAGTGAATCTTGGAACCAGCCTTGCACAATTCGGCAAGAAAACTATTATCATGGATGCAGATATCGGGATGGCAAATATGGGGCTGGCGATCGGCCTTGAAGACGTTCCGATTACACTTCATGAAGTGCTGGCAGGGAAATCCAGCGTGAATGACGCAATTTATGAAGGACCAGGGGGAGTGCAGGTGGTCCCGAGCGGCATCTCTTTGCAGGGCTTTCAGCAGGCAAACCCGGAGAGGTTAAAAGATGTCTTGCAGGATCTGGTTGAACGATGTGATTTTCTTCTTATCGATGCACCGGCTGGCATAAGCAGGGATGGCGTGATTCCCCTGGCAGTGGCCGATGACGTTATCCTGGTTGTGAATCCCGAACTTTCTTCAATTGTGGATGCCCTGAAAACAAAGATCCTCACTGAAGTTGTAGGCGGCCATGTATTGGGAGTAATCATCAACAGGGCGGGTGTGGAAAGACCCGATTTTGTACGTCAGAAGATGGAGAAAGTTCTTGGGGTCAGGGTTATTGGATCCATCCCTGAAGACCCGAATATACGAAGGTCTGCTTCATTTAAGACACCCGTCGTTATCAAATTCCCAACTTCGACAGCATCTGTGGCAATGAAGAAAATAGCCGCCGATCTGTCCGGAGTCGAATATGATGAGAAATCCGAGGAAACAAGGGATAAATTTATCGAACGATTTGCAAAAGTAATTTTCAGGGGGAAAAAATGACCCTGGAATTATCTCTGATAATTATATTCGGCATTGTAATTATCGTTCTGCTATTTATTGTATATGTGATGAATGTCCGGATCCAGCAACTTCTCCGTGACTTTGAGCAGATGGAATCTAAAATGAGACTTACCGACTCAGAAATTGAAGTGCTGGCCAGAAATGTGGAAGAAATAAAAAAATTGAAGATATAATTTTAAATTTGGGACTTATTCAACCCTGTTTTTAATCTGGAAAACACAGTATTCATCGCCCTTGGACCTGCACTGTATCTCGCGCCCCTGAACCTTGATCGCAAATGCTCCCTCCACAATACCCGCGAGGAGTCCCGCGGTACAGAAACAAACTTTTTTGCCGGTTTTGCCAAAGGATTCCGACTCTACCGTATGCTCGAGAGTCATCGTCTTGGTCTTTGCCTCCTCGTTCCACTCCATTTTTATAATCCGGAACCAGCCCATCTGGGAATAGAAGGTAAATGCCATATTCGCAAGGTCGTTGGGGTCGGTGATACCCATCTTCTTGTAGTGCTCCACATTTTCCTTGCCCATGTCCATATATGCGCGATAGTTCACGCCTCCGGCAGGCATTTCTCCCATCGTCTTTTTTAACGAATTCATCATTGAAGTGAATATGAAACGGGGCATCATCACAGCCGAATCATCGATAAGCTTGATTTTACCCTCAATCGGCTTATGTTCGATAAATTCGGTGATAGCCGAATCTCCCCTGACAATTGCTTTTGCCTTCCACTTCCAACTGGATTCTGCCTGATCGGCAACAAACTCGCAGTATTCATCGCCGTTTGCATGGCACTTTGTCTCGATACAGAACCAGTTCTTGCCGGTGACAGCCATCAGAATACCTTCAATCCAACCCCTGTGAATGCCGCAAACCGGCATTTTCCAGTCCCCCATCACCTGCGATTCAAAAGTCCTTGCAGTGCGAATTATCACTTTTTTATCACTCTGCTCTACCAGTTCAACCGGCGCTCCCCAACCCTGCTGGTGCTGGAGTTTGAAGACCAGCATCAGGAATTCTGCCGGTGTGAGATTCATACCGAGTTTTTTTAAGAAGATGTTGAGACCGACCGATCCCAGTCCAATCGAACGGAAAAGTTGTGTAATTGCTTTCACGGCCAGCTTTTTGTTCAGGTTAGCCTCATACATCTCATATATGGCTTTAATAAGATAATCCGGATTGCTGGCGGTAAGCACACCAAAACAATAATTTGTGCCCTCTGCCGGATTGATCTCCATAAATTCTGTTATATCTTTTTCCCCGGAAATTATGGCATTAAAATCTTCTTTTCCAATTTTTTTCCTCTCCATGAAAATTACCTTCTGGTTTTTTTTATTAAAATCTATTGCTCATTCATTATAAAAAAAAGTCGCTGCTTAAAAAAAATAGTAAAAAAATGAGATTTTACACTTTTTCCCATAAATTGTCATAAATCCAGAACTGAAGGACCTCTCTGTACGTCAGGATTGAATCTCACTTCATACAGAGATAATCCCTGGTCTTTTCGGGTAAGAACAATCTCGTATTTCCCGGATTTCAGCTTGAAACTCACTTTCCCTTCCTTGTTGGTAAAATCACTCCCCATAATCTGCCCGTCTTTCCTGATCATGATTTTCATTCCCTGTTGAGGAATGCTTTCTTTTTTTATTATCATCGTAAAAATTCCAATACCTTCGGACTTTTTCCCGACCTGAGGAATGTCCAGGGCCAGGTTTCTCTTTATGTGACTCTTATCAAAAATTCGGCAACCGAGAATTAATCTCTCGATGAGCGCTGAATTCAGCGGGTAGAATTCATAGTCGTCTGCTTCCCGCAATGTGTACACAGCCCTGTCCCCGACCAATGTACCGGTTTTATCGGTTATTATTGCCCCTTCAGGTTTTCCCTCAGAAAATAGAATATAATATTTTTTATCTTTCAATGATCCTATGCCTACACCAAAAAGATTCCGAGAAGCTGCATAGATAATAAGCTCATTAAATGGGAAAATTCCCACTGAATGGGAATTTTTTACCATATTCTCTATTATATCTTCTGCTTTTTGGTACTCATTCTTATCTGGCATTTCTGATGCACCTGAACCTGGCAGGGTTCTCCAGATATCCAAATATAAATTCGCACACTCATATTACTTCCCCTATTTCGTCCTGGCAGGGAGAGCCAGAAATAAATTCAATCAGGTCGCATGTATACTATTATCCATGATAATTCCCCTGATAGTTTCATCAATCGTGATTCTGGCCACTCTCGCCTATTCGTCCATACTTGACATCAGGGATCGGAGGGTGCCATTTCCTACATGGTACCCCATGCTTGCCGTGGGCATTCCGATGGCGATATGGTTCTATACCAGTCTTTTTTTTGAAGGCAGCCTGGCTCCTGTTCTGTATTTTCTGCTTCTGACCGGCCTTTTCTCTGTTATTTTCTATTGTTTTGCATATTTTAGGCTTTTTGGAGGTGCAGACGCCTGGGCACTTATTTTTCTTGCAATCTGCCTGCCGACATTTCCATTTGAGCCGATTGGCGGCTATCCGCCTCTCGGGTTCGTTCCCTTCACAGTACTGGTCAATGCTGTCGTCATGAATCTTTTCACTCCCCTGGGAATTTATATTCTGAATCTAGCCGGGGGAAATCAAGCCCCATTCCCTTACCGGTTCCTGGGCTTCCCCGTTGACGGTACATCCATCGAGAAATCTTTCGGGTTTGTGATGGAAGACATCCACGAAGAGAACGGCATGATAACAAGAAGGTTCTTTACTATCCGCGAAGCACTCGGAGGAATTATCAGCGGGGAGGGAAGGGTGTACACCAAAGACCTTCGTCGGTTTCCAGAGAAATTTGAGAGAGAACTCTATCTTTATCGAAAATCTGGAAAAGTATGGATATCATATGGCGTCCCTTTTATCGTCCCCATAGCAATCGGGACGGGACTCGCACTGGTATTCGGAGATATAATCTTTATTTTAATGAGGATTCTAACTGGAGGATGATATGCTCAAGCTACACTATGCACATGACCTGATTCCGGTGGTTGTGCAGGATGAAAAAACCCGTGAAGTCCTGATGGTGGCCTATGCCAATGAGGAAGCCATACACCTTACCAGATCCACAGGGTATGCCCATTATTACAGCCGCAGCCGGCAAAAACTCTGGAAAAAAGGAGAGGAAAGCGGCCATTTTCAACGAGTTATCCGCATTCTCGTAGACTGTGACGAAGACTGCGTCCTTTACGAGGTTGAGCAGCAGGGGGCCGCCTGTCACACGGGATATAGAACCTGTTTTTACCGGACAATTGACGGAGAAGTGATATCAGACCGGGTCTTTGATCCATCCAAGGTATATGCTAATAAAGATCAATGACAAGTATATACTCGGTGGTATTTTTTGATATTAGTACCTGATACAAGCGTCGTTATAGACGGACGCATCACATCAATGATACAAACCGGAGAATATAATGGGGCATCAATAATTATACCGGAAGCCGTAATCGCAGAACTCGAGGCACAGGCAAACCAGGGACGGGAAATAGGTTTTAGTGGTCTTACAGAGCTCCAGTCACTCTGCAAGATGGCCGAAGAAGGGGTTATAGAACTCAAATTTGTAGGCAGCCGGCCTTCTCTGGAACAGGTCAAACTCGCAAGCGGCGGGGAGATTGATGCACTGATTCGCAACGTTGCAATAGAGCATGATGCGAAATTTATCACCAGTGATGTCGTCCAGGCCGAAGTTGGCAGGGCAAAAGGACTAGATGTAATTTATCTCAAACCACAGAAGGAAGATTTCACTCCGCTGGCGATAGACCAGTTCTTCGATGAACATACAATTGCGGTATTTCTCAAGGAACGCGTTCCTCCTGTCGCCAAAAAAGGTACGATTAAGGAGATGCATCTGGTCAAAATCAGAGATCAGCCGACAACGGATCATGAACTCCGGAACATGGCACAAGAGATCATGGAGAGAGCCAAAAGGGATCCGGACGGTTTCATCGAACTCGAAATGCGCGGTGTGACTGTGATTCAGATTGGATCCATGCGAATTGCCATCGCCAGACGGCCATTTTCTGACGGGATGGAGATAACCGCAGTCAGGCCGATAGTAGATGTAACTCTCGAGGATTTCAACAAGGCAAACGTGATCAAGAACAGGATAATGGGGGATAAGCGAGGCCTCCTTATTGCAGGTCCCCCTGGAGCAGGAAAGACCACGCTTGCACAGAGCATCGCAATGTACCTGTCAGACCAGGGGTTTGTGGTAAAAACCATGGAGGCTCCAAGGGAGCTTCAGGTACCCGACCATATTACCCAGTATACGGCCCTCGAAGGGAGCATGGAGAAAACGGCAGATGTGCTCCTTCTGGTTCGGCCTGATTTTGTAGTCTTTGATGAACTTCGCAAAAATATGGATTTCAGAGTATTTGCGGATATGAGACTCGCCGGAATCGGAATGGTTGGGGTAGTCCATGCCATGGGTGCCCACGATGCCCTTCAACGTCTTTCTGACAGGGTTGATTTCGGTGTCCTCCACCAGATAACGAATACCATTATATTCGTAGACAGGGGTGAAATTACCAATGTCTATGATGTAGGGTTTACCATCAAGGTTCCTGAGGGCATGTCAAGCGAGATCAATCTCCGGCCGGTTACTACCGTATCCGACCATGAAACAGGGGATCTGGTTTTCGAAATTTTCAAATATGATTCCGAGACAATCGTAATGCCCGTAATGCAGCCTGGAATCGTTTTTACTCCTTTAAAACCTCCCTCAGCCCAGATAGAAGAGGAAGAACCGTCTTCATGGAAGATTATAGAGAAGGAGATCCAGAGGGAGATCGGGAGATATACAGACGGCTTTGTCGATGTACAGATGCTTTCCGACAACAAGGCTCTGGTGTACATCGATGACAAGGACGTTCCAGCGGCCATTGGAAAAGGTGGGAAAAATATCGCTGGTATCGTGAATAAAGTGGGAATCGGAATCGATATCAGGCCTAGGACCGAGCTTGAAAAACAGCCTCCCCAGCCGCACGCAGAAGAAGAACTCCAACTGGGTGGAGGTGTGAGAATTCGAATGGACAAGAAACAGTTGGCCATAATATGCCTGGAACAGAGTGGAAAGATCGTGGATGTTTTTGCCGCCAAGGAGTACCTTTTCACTGCAACGGTCAACGAAGTCGGCGAAATACACCTGGCGAAGAACTCCACCATTGCCCAGGAAATGATAAAACGCTATAATGATGGCGATATAATCAAATTAAGACCAGTATAAATTTTATTTCCAGGTTCGAAAAAAGGGTGATATTTTCGTGAGCAGTCGAGAAACCAGGCAGTCGGAAGAGACTGCACTCACTGAATGGGAACATGCTTTTGAAGCAAATCCATCTTCCCGTGAAAAATTCTATCTTACCGTGGCCTACCCTTATCCGAGCGGGGCAATGCATGTGGGCCATGGTAGAACATATATTGTACCGGATGTAATCGCACGTTTCTGGCGGATGCGGGGACGTGAGGTCCTGTATCCCATGGCATTCCATGTCACCGGTGCCCCGGTAATTGGAATTTCCAAGCGGATAGCCAAGGGGGATCCCAAGGCCATACAGCTGTATCGTGATCTCTACAAAGTTCCTGAAGATGTACTGGAGAAATTTGTGGACCCCCTGGCCATCGTTCGCCATTTTTCAAGGGAGTATCAGAGGGTAATGAGTGCGTGCGGGCTTTCCATTGACTGGAGGCGCCGCTTCACTACGGTTGATCCGCAGTATAGCAAATTCATCGAGTGGCAGTGGAAGCACTTGAACGAAGCAGGTCACGTTGTCAAGGGCGCCCACCCTGTACGTTACTGCCCCCAGTGCGATAACCCGGTGGGAGACCATGACCTTCTGGAAGGAGATAAAGCTGAGATCATCAAATTCACCCTCGTCATGTTTTCCTGGAATGACTCATTTATTCCTACTGCCACTCTCAGGCCAGAAACCATTTACGGTGTGACAAACCTGTGGGTCAACCCGGATGTGATGTATGTCAGGGTACTTCTGGATGGGAAATCATGGATCGTAAGCAGAGAGGCTGCGGAAAAACTGGCTCTACAGGATCATACCGTGGAGATTGTTGAGGAAATTCCAGGATCATCGCTTATTGACCAGACAGTGTCTCACCCCATATGTGGAAAAATCCCAATCCTTCCTGCTGCATTTGTCGACCCTGATATGGCCAGCGGGATAGTCATGAGCGTTCCCGCCCATGCTCCGTTCGATTATATTGCACTCCGCGATCTCCAGTCCAGGGGATTGTATACCGGGATAAAACCGCTTCCCCTGATTACCGTGAAGGGGTACGGCGAAATCCCTGCACTCGAGGCTGTTGAAAAGGCAGGAATCACAGACCAGCACGATCCCAGGATGGAGGCCCTTACCCAGGAAGTATATAGCGCAGAATTTTCCCACGGAAAACTTTTTGATCGCTATGGTGGGGAAAGCGTTCGCGAAGCACGCGAAAGCGTTGCGGATCTGATGGTGGAAAAGTATCAGTCTGTGTATATGTATGAGTTTGACACCCGGCAGGTCGTGTGCAGGTGCGGCGCGCAGGTCTTTGTGAAGATACTTCATGACCAGTGGTTCCTGCAGTACAGCGACCCGGCCTGGAAAGCCCAAGTTGCGGCACTTTTGAAAGATATGAATCTGGTTCCGCCTGAAGTCCGGGCAGAATTCGAACGTACAATTGGCTGGCTAAATGACTGGGCCTGCACCCGCAGGGTTGGGCTTGGTACGCGGCTGCCATGGGACCCTGCATGGCTGATAGAGCCATTGAGCGATTCGACCGTATATATGGCATACTATACAATCGCTCACCAGGTGAAGGACTTTCCGGAAGAATTGCTTACTCCTGATGTCTTCGACTATATCTTCCTTGGAATGGAATCTGATAATCTCCCTGAAAAGGAAAAATTGGACGAAATGAGAAAAGAATTCCTCTACTGGTACCCCTATAATTTCCGTTTCTCTGCCAAGGACCTCATTTCCAACCATCTCACATTCCAGCTCTTCCATCATACCGCAATCTTTCCCAAGCCCTGTCTCCCCCTGGGAATGGTAGTCTTCGGCATGGGTCTTTTAAACGGCGCAAAGATGTCCTCAAGCAAAGGGAACGTGTACCTTCTGGAAGATGCAATCGATGAATTCGGTTCAGACACGGTGAGGATGTTTCTGGTGGGCAGTGCGGAGCCCTGGCAGGACTTTGACTGGAGAAATGAGCTTGTCACCTCCATAAGAAAACAGATAGAGAGATTCCAAAATACAGTCAGCGATGCCCCTGGCTATTCGGGGGAGAATTCCGATCTGGACCTCTGGCTCCTTTCCAGGATGCAGGGACATATTTCACGTGCCACTGTTGCGTTGGAGAACTTCCAGACCCGGCAGGCACTGCAGGAGTCGTTCTTTGCCATCGAATCAGACCTGAAATGGTATCGCCGCCGTCTGCCGGAGGGAGTGCCGGGGAACAGGGCGCTGAAGGAACTGTGTTCCTCATGGGTTCGTCTGCTTGCACCGATCATTCCATTCACCTGCGAAAAACTCTGGAAAGATATGGGCGGCGAAGGACTGGTATCCTTTGCGCCCTGGCCGGAACCGGATCCTGCCCTGATCGACAACAGGCTGGAGCTGGCAGAGGAATTTCTGGCCAGAACGGTTGATGATATAGAATCAATTCTTAAAATTATTCAGATGACTCCCTCTTCAATCACCATCTTCACTGCACCCGACTGGAAAAAAGAAATATTTTCCAGGGTAGCGCGATCAGAAGAACGGACCACCGTTCTCCGCGAGATCATGAAAGACAATACCATGCGAAAGAGAGGAAAACAGGCGGCAGATACCGTAAAACAGACAACAACGCTCATCCACAGGCTACCGCCCCAACTGGTCGAACTCTTCCTCGCACTCGACCTTGATGAACGACGGGTTTTCAAGGACGCAACACAATTCCTGGAAAAAGAATTCGGGGTTCCAATCCTTATCAAAGACACAGGCGAAAGCAGGCATGCAAAGGCTCTCTCCGCGCTTCCATTCAAACCAGCTATTGTGATTGAATAAGGCTAATCCCTATTTTTTCTCGATTGTCTTTGCCTTTTTCACCCGCTGCTTGGTGGAATACCCGGTTATATCATCAAGATAACGCCTGAAACGCCTGTTTGTATCGAGGATTACCTCATCATTCGCCTGCGTATCGGATTCGGTATCAACTACCACGGATTTTTCTCCATCACCAATGGAGACATCCAGCAGCTTTAACGCTCCATAGGATATGCGGTAATGTCCCCCCTCATTCTGAATTTCGGTCCCGAAATGTTCTTTGAGCTTTTCGACAATGTTTACTTCGAGATTTTTTGTATATCCCCTTTTTACCGGATACTCTTGCATAATACTTTTTTAGGTGAATGAAATATGTTAATCTAATGTCGCCTGATCCTGTAGATATCAAAATCTACTCCAAGCCCCTCACACAGGAGGGGTCATCGGTTCTCATGGGATTTCCAGGAAGTGGCCTTGTTGGGAGTATTGCTCTCCAATATATGGTCGAACAGCTGGAATTTAACGAGATCGGGAGTATGAACAGTAAATACTTCCCGCCTCTGGCCATGATGAACAAAGGAGTAATCAATGTCCCTATCCGTATGTATGAAAAGGATGCCCTCGCCGTGATTGTGGCCGATATCCCCATACATCCCATGATCTGTTACGAGGTTGCCAATGGAATCATGGACTGGCTTATGCCTTTCAAGATACGGGAAGTAGTGACTATCGCCGGAATTATTACGAATGAACCTGAAAAAAGAGTATTTGGAGTCGCCACCTCTAATGAGGCATTACCCCGCATCAAGGACAGCACCATCATCCTGCCAATAGGGAGTATATCGGGCATAGCAAGCAGTATTCTGACCGAATGCAAGATCAGAAACATCAATGCCTATGGATTGCTTGGGGAAACTATCAACGCGCCCGATCCCCGTGCGTCTGCTGCTTCCATTGAAGTGCTGAACAAGATGTATGACATTTCCCTTGACACTCAGCCTCTTCTTGAACAGGCCGAGGAGATCGAAGCAACAATGCAAAAACTTTCCGAACAGGTGCAGTCTGCAGAGACAATTCCCAAAAAAGAACAGCTTCCGATGTATGGGTGATTAAAATGAAGTGTTATGCGTTGACAGGAATTTCTCCCGAAGTTATCAGAGAGCTCAAAATGGGAAAACCACGCACACTTGAGCTGCAGAGCACCCCTAATGTGGTGACACTGGCAGGTATAGATCCTGGTACGTCTATGTTCATGACATCCATTGACATGGAAGATCTCACAACGGGAGATTCGGGAATTATTGTGGATCTTATAGCCATCAGTATAACGATGAAGAGGATGGTGGAATTTACCCAGGGATACCATTATGAAGAAAGGGAAAGGATGTCCGCCAGAGTAAAGGTTAAATGTATTGGTTCATCCACCGTAAAAACCGTCACTCATGGAGGGATGATCAAGCCTATCACCGTAGATGTAGTAAAATCTTCATGTTACCATGCCGTGTAGAATTTTTTTATTTTTCTTGGTGATTAGGTAAGATCGACTCCTAACACCCTTTAGTGTTGCCATCAAATCCA
>DATKYO010000042.1:0-9370 GCA_035528475.1 Methanoregulaceae archaeon
AAGCAGGTACATCTTTGCCTACGATTATAACGGGACCACGCTCGCACTCCCGTTCCAGCCCGAATATATCGGCACGAACCGGCTGGATTTTGCCGACACATACGGGGTTGAAATCCTTAAATGGGAGATCTCCACCGCAAAACGCGGCGGGGGATTTGTGTATGTGCAGTATTTAAACCCGGATACCGGGGATGCCGGGCTAAAACTCTGCTATGTCGCACCGGTGGATGACGAATGGTTCGTAGGGTCGGGAATCTATACGGAAGCGGTTGCTTGAATTACGGAAGAATCAATTTTTTTGCATACTTGCGAGGCATATACTGCATTATTACATGTAAAGAAACTCTACTTCTCAATATAATCTAAAAGATTGGCCATATATAATTTTATCAAATTAATTTCAAAAAATTAAAATATTAATAATAAATTTATCAATATATACCGGGGGGTATGACTTAACACTATTCGAGAGTTTGAGGTAGCATTAGCGTTTACATTAGAGATTTTGATTTATGAGAGGTAGAGAATATGGTAGAGGTAAGTTATCCAGGAGTATACATTGAGGAAGTCTCGAGCGGTGTGCACACCATTACAGGTGTCTCCACATCAATCGGGGCGTTTATTGGCCGGACCATGTCCGGTCCGACAGACACGGCAGTCCGGTGCCTGGGCTGGGGGGACTTTAGCAGAGCTTTCGGGGATGCACACCCGAAGAACCGGCTCGCACAGAGCGTACAACAGTTCTTCAAAAACGGTGGAACGGACTGTTATGTTGTCCGGCTTGCGCCCGGTGCCAAGAAAGCCGGTGTGACTCTTAAGAACATATCTAAAGAAGAAGTTCTCGCCATCAAGGCAAAATCCAAGGGAGCATGGGGTAATAATCTCCGGCTCATGGTGGACTACAACACCACAAACCCGGATGAGACCTTCAATCTGCATGTCCTGTTGGAAAAAGACGGAACCGTTGTTTCCAAAGAGTCGTTTACTGCACTTTCCATGGACGAGAAATCGCCCCGGTTCGCTCCGGATTTCGTGACCCAGAGCTCCAGTCTCATTACCGTGGAAAAAGGTCAGGGGTTCAATGCCTCCAATTTCCCTGGATACAGTGAAAGCCGGCGGCCGTTCAAAACCACGCCCGCGACCATTGACGATTTAATTCAGGATGGCCTTAAGGCTAAATTAGAAGAATTGATACAGGGAACTGCGACAACAAAACCAAGGAATTCATTTTCCATCAGCGTGAATGACAGAGAATTCAGGACAGTCGAACTGACCGACGCAGTCTGGAACCAAGCCGATAAAGCTGCGATCATACAAGAACTGGAAATCCAGATCAACGCCCAGCTTGGGGGATCTACCACCGTCAAATGCGATTTCAAAGACTTAACCGGAGATTACCAGGTTATTACGATTGAATCTGCAACAGATCCGTATACAAGCGTCCGTATCCAGAGGGCGCCGGCCAATGACATTGCCGGACCATTGATGCTGGGTGTAGAACAGGGAGGAGTTGAATATGTTGCAGGGTATGAGAACCGTCCCGTCCCGACCGCTCTCTACTATAAAGGTGAAGCCAATGATCTTGCAGCATCCGCCCTTACCACACCCTTTGACCTTGTAATAACAAGCCCGGCGGGGACATCCACTACAACAGTCACCCTTGCAGGGGATCCATGGTTCAAAGAAGAATCGGATTCGAGTATCAGCGAGGGGAACGACGGTGTCCGGCAAAAACTAGATATCATTACGAACGCCGTCAATAATGATGCCAATCTCCCGTTCAGGGCCGAAGTATGGGGATACCACATTGCATTCATCCCGAAAAAAGGAACAATTTCCTCGACTCTTACACTTGATGGTTCAACCTCATGGGATTCGGGGATTAAGGATGAATTTATCGGCGGAATCGGCCAGTATCCCCTTGGTATTACCCCTTTAACTGATTACGCAGTTTATTTTGGCACAGGGCTTGATGAAAGCATTCAACTCAAGCCCGATGACTATTTCGGTAGTGTCAATGATCAGACCGGCATCCACGCGCTGGACAGCGTGGACATCTTCAACCTGATGGTAATTCCTGATGATGAAGAAATCGATGAAAAAGATCGACTCTCAATCTATGCGGAATGCAGCACCTACTGCAAGGAAAAACGGGGTTTTCTCCTCATGGACGCACCATCGTCCTGGACAGATACGAATACCGGCAGGCCGAAAGCGACCCAGAACGATATCAACGCGTTCCGTGCCCAGGTGGTCAAAGACTACTCGGCGGTTTTTTACCCGAATATCAGGTACATGGACTCAAGGCTCAAGAAGACCATGGGACCGTCAGGAGTTGTTGCAGGACTCTTTGCCCGGACTGACGCAACCCGGGGAGTCTGGAAAGCGCCGGCAGGCATTGATACGGCAATGATCGGTGTCGTTGACCTCCATGTGAACCTCACTGATCGTGAGAACGGCGTCTATAATAAGCTGGGAGCAAACTGCCTGCGTGTCTTCCCCAACGGGTTCGTCAACTGGGGGGCACGGACCATGGCAGGTTTCGATGATAACACCGATACGGATTGGAAATACATCCCGATCCGCAGGTTGGCGCTTTTTATTGAAGAATCGCTCTTCCGGGGAACCAAATGGGTTGTCTTTGAACCTAACGACGAGCCGCTGTGGGCGGCCATCCGCTTGAACATCGGAGCATTTATGATGAGCTTGTTCAGGAGGGGTGCGTTTCAGGGCAGTTCCCCGAAAGAGGCATTCTATGTCAAGTGCGACAAGGAAACGACAACGCAGGACGACCGTAACAAGGGGATTGTCAATATCGAAGTTGGTTTTGCCCCCTTAAAACCGGCCGAGTTTGTAGTGATCAAGATCCAGCAGATCGCTGGGGAACTCTAAGGAGGTATGCATATGGCTGAATTCCCTGTTAACACACACCGTCATGACCCGTATAAGAATTATAAATTCCTGATAATGGAAGGAAATAATGCGGTCCTTGGCGTGAGTAAGGTAAGTGCACTCAAGAGAACAACAGAGGTCGTAAAGCACCGGGATGGGGGTAGCAACAGCTATGACCATAAGTCCCCGGGCCGCACCACATACGATGCGATATCCTTTGATCGCGGACTCACCCATGATCCCAAATTTGCAGAATGGGCAAACTCAGTTCATCCCTATAATGACGACAACAGCATGGACCTTGTCAACTATAAACGGGAACTGGCACTTGTAGTGCTCAATGAAAGAGGGAAACCTGTTCACCGTTACAGTCTCCATGGCTGCTGGGTCAGTGAATATACCGCAGTACCGGACCTCGATGCGAATGCAAACGCCATCGCCATCGAACATATCAAGATGGAGGTCGACGGCTGGGAACGCGATAAATCGTTATCTGAGGAATACGAGGGTTGAATATAACCCTGTATTCCTCAATACCGGAGCGTAAATCCTCATGCCCCTAAGGCAACCGGACGCAAACACACCGTTTCCGTCATCGAATACGGTAACGGCAGCTACTCCTGGGTCTCTCCCGTTCCGCCCGTACGGAACCTTTGCAAGTGACCTAGACATAGATTTTGGCTGTCAGCGCCCGCTTCTGATAACAAAGGTTCTTCTGCAGTGTGCTGGGGGAATTGGGAATAAGATCCCAGACAAACGCGATGTGCATGAACTCCCGGTGAGCAGTAGAACCCGCGGGTTGCTAACACTTCTCAGGATGAGTGATAGTCCCGACCTGAATATCGTCCTCCGGTGCAGGGAGTGCAACGCCATCATGGAGGCGGAAATCCCGATTGAATCTCTCATCACAGGGAATGCCGTGCCAGCCCGGTTTTCGGTCAATGCAGGCGGGACTGCGATCACCGTACGTCCGCCGACAGGACGTGACCAGGAACAGTGGCTTTCCATGAATTTTGAAAATGAAGAGAGTGGTGTTGCCTTCATGGCGGATTCGCTTATCGAGGATATCAGCGGGAAGGACATCCAGATACCCCTCCCGGCAGAATTGATCGAGGCGATTGACGCCGGCCTGCAGGAATGCGACCCGTTGGTCGGATTTACCATTAATACCTCCTGCCCGGCATGCGGGCATGTAGATAATTTTGACGTTGATCTTGACGGAATTGTTCTCGATAGATTCCATTCCCTCCAACAGCAGATTCTCATGGATATTCACCACCTCGCCCGTTACTACCACTGGAACGAGCAGGAGATCCTGGCCATCCCACCGGACAGGCGCAAGCAGTACCTCGATTTGATTGAAAAAAAGGTAATCTGATGCCAAGATATTTCAAAAGCCTGATGCGCCATACGGGTATTGTCATCCGCCCGGCTCAAATCTCGGCAGGACTGATTGAACCCCACCAGGAGGCACCCCCGTTGCTGGAGCAGTCTGAAGAAATAACCGTCACCAACCCTCAAGTCTCTTCCTTCGAAAACGGCATGCAGTCAAAACGCATGGTGATTCCTGAAGGGGCCGAGTTTACCCCCAGCTCTGCAGAATCCAGGCAACCGGTTGATAATGTACCTGCTACTGGTATTTCCCACAGGATCGTCACCCTGCCGGGACAGGACCTGACAATATCTGAACAGGAATTACAGCCCCGGCAACCGGTAATAGAAAATCGAGGTGCAATTACCCGGCAGGAAGAGAGGACAAATGAAACTTCCCCGGCCGATTATTCCCAGGCAGACAATCTCCGGGATTCGGGAATTTTCTCTCAAGAAGGAAGAGAGAACGTCGGAACGGACCGATTGAAAGAGGCGGACGTCCCGATGAGAGAACAGGAAAGGATACCGATACGCCCGAAAGAAGCACTGGACAAGTTCACCAATCATAGTCCGGAGGACCAGGGATGGAAGTACCCCATCGGAAAAGTGACATCGGACGAGATCCTCGATCCCAGTAAGGAGAAACCGGCTGATATGCACTCCGTCGGAAAGGTGACACCGGACGATTCATCCGGCGAATCCGGGCAGGAAGTGATAAACCATCATGTTTTCAGGACCGTCACGGTGCCCGGTTCACCCCCGGCACCGGACAATGTGCGGGAAATCCCTGTTCAAGAAACTGCAAAGACAGGCTATCCGCTTTCAGACCGGACAGAACCATTTTTTTGGCAGAGCAGTGTTTCCGGCATGGAAATCCGGCAGCAGGACGAGCCGAAACAAAGGCAGCCTGGCGGTACGATCCCGGGAATACACCTCCCGGAGAAAGATGACCAAAAACAAGTTCCTTTAAAGGAGAAAGGCAGCGTCACCCAGATCCCTGTGAGAATTCCCGGTCAACAAAAGGACCCGGTACCTACCGATCAGATGCCGGGCAACGCGGGGCTGCACCTCACCATAGGGAGAATCAACGTGGTTATTGAAGAATCGCAGGAACCTGTGCCGCCACCGGTTGTCCATGTAATAGAGACCAGCGGGGAGGCCGAACCCGTTTCACGGCTCGGCCGGTATTATTTGAGGAGGGGGTGAAACAGGTGTCATTATCGAATTCGGCAACGGCAATCGGTGCAGTATCTGGCTTCCTGCAGTCACAGATCCATAACAGGATCAATACGAACCAGGTGACCGGTGCAAATATATCACCTACTGTGCAGGTGACGGTTGGCATGACTGCAGTAAAACGGGAACGCTCTGGTGTCCTCAACCTCAACCTGTATGAGATCCAGTTCGATGGTGCTATGAAGAACATACCCTGCGAGGGAGATGATCAACCAGTGTGGCTGGTTCTTAAATACCTCATGACTGCATTCGATACTGAAGGAGACAGTGACAGCGCCGCAGCGCATGCAATCCTCTCTCGAGGGATACAAGTCCTCCAGAGGATCAATTATGTTGGCTTCGAGGGGGTTTTAGAAACCGGCATTCTCCTGCCTCTCCAGAACAACCCGGAACCCCTCAAGATCACCTTTGATAACGTGAACCCTGATCTTATTTCGAAGATGATCCAGGGGACCAATGAGGTTTTCCGGGTCTCTGCAGGTTTCCAGGTTCGGCCGGTCCTGATCGCCTCAGGAGATATCCCACTCCATCCCCTGCTCGTCGGGATTGATTATACGAAAGAGGAGGTTATCGGTTATGAAGGAGTCCAAATCGATGTATCCCTCATCCGGCAACCCGCAATTTACAGCATCTTCCCAGCCCGTAACGATGCCGTACCGGGAACAGCAATCACACTGTCAGGATCTGATCTTGACATGCCGGGGCTTGTGATACGGCTCGGTGGACTGGATCTGCCGGTCATCGCCCAGAAAGCCGACGAGCTGACTTTTAAGCTGAACGAAGAAGCATGTGCCGGGGGTATATCTGCCGGGAATCTGCCGGTTGCAGTGGTAAAGATCCTGCAATCCGACCGCAGGAGCACCAGCAACGTTCTCAACTGCGCGATTGCTCCAGTCCTTACCGCTATCGGACCGGTTGTCACCGATGTTACTGGAAGCAGGCGTACCTTCACCGGCAGGCTCCTGGGGAGCAAGAAAAATGAGATCATTATCCTGCTCCTCCGTGAAAACAACCCTGTATATATGTTCGATAGTTCGCATTGCACATCTGTACCTGCCCAGACGGAGCTCACGGTGAACTGTACTGATCTTATCACCCTTATCGACCCGATCCATCCTACTCTGAAACCGGGGCCATACCAGGTTGTCTTCCGGGTAAACGGCCAGGAGGCTTCCGCGAGACCGGAGGTTGTGTTCCCGTGACCAGTGGTGCAATCGCATTCACGCCCGGTATAAAGGCCGATGGAGATTACACCAATTACTGGATCCGGCAGGTGGTCCTCCGGCTCCGCCGTGAAGTGTCCTGGTGCTGGCATGAAAGGGCGGAATACGTCTCCGCAGAACCAGGAGCATTTCCCCCCTTCACTGGACGGATATCCACGGTACTCGACATGACGCGGTTTGCTGACGAGAAAAGAAGGTTCTTTTCAACAGATCCGACAGCCCGGTACCTGACAGACCAGATCCAGGCGTTGCCCCTGCCTGCAGAAAACCTGCAGCAGGGGTCGTTTTGCTGGGTAGCTAACAACGAGGGGCTTGATGAGATATCGGCTTTTGCCCTTGCCACAGGGCTGCTCAGCGCTATCGACAGTGCAGCAGGTACGGTAATGGCATGTTGCATGAATGATCCGGTAAAGACCTGCCCGAGTTTTTCCCTCATCCAGATCCTTTGGGATGATCCTGCAGCGGTGCTATCTCTTACTGATCCCCGTCACCCGCTCTTTGCCTATGGTCTGCTCCGATACGTGAACCAATCATTACCCGGCAGCGAGTATCTTGACTGGGATGCACCGCTCTCGGTGCCCCCGCTCGTAGCACGGCAGCTCCTCTTCCCCGGTGCTCCATTACCAGCATCGCTGGTTCCTGTTGAATGGGACAGGATGCGGACTGTTTTTAACAGTACAGAATCTGAAATGCTGTTGTATCAGCAAAACACCGATAGCCTCTCGGTTGTCCCGATACGGGGAGCAAAGGGATGCCGGCACCGGGATATGGTAATGAGCATTGCCACAGCGAACGAAAGGTCCGTTGTCCAGTACACAGGGGACCCTGCAAACCTGCACAGTTCAGCGTTCCTCAATTCCCTGCTCACTGTATGCTGGTTGCGCAATCTCGACCTCTTCCTCGATGACGATGCAATCCGTTCATTCACTGCTCACGGTAATTCCCAGAATCCGCCCGTGCTTCTCCAGTCGGTCCCGGTAACCCTTTTCATCGGGATTACCGGGCGGGAAGTGCCACAGATCTTCAATAAAAATCTCATGCCGGCAATTGAGGTGCCATCATTCACCTATCACGAACGGATGGCGCATTGGGAAACCCTTCTTGGGATGGATACGAGCATAAAGCCGGCAATCGCCGAATGTTCCCGGCGGTACCGGTTTGAAGCGGAGACCATCAGCGCCATCGCACAAAGGCTCAAAGTGTCCCGGCACTCCATAACGGCAAAGGACATCTGGGACGCCTGCAGGGCTGAGTCCGATGTCGATCTCGGCGACCTTGCCCAGCGTGTCATGCCTCGGTTTGATGATGAAGAACTTATACTGCCACCGGCCCAGAACCGCCAGTTCCGGGAAGTGGAACAGGCGATGCGATCCCTGACGGAAGTGCATTACGGCTGGGGACTGGCAAAGGCCTGGAACGAGAGCGGAATCTCGGTACTCTTCGCAGGACCACCGGGTTCGGGCAAGACCATGGCAGCTGAACTGCTTGCGCACAAGCTGGGACTTCCCCTCTTCCGGATCGACCTCTCCCAGGTCGTCAACAAGTACATAGGTGAGACCGAAAAGAACCTGAAAAAATTGTTTGATGCGGCGGAAATCGCTGACATGATCCTGTTCTTCGATGAAGCGGATGCCCTTTTTGGGCGCAGGACAGAGGTCAGGGATGCACATGACCGGTATGCAAACCTTGAGATCAGCTACCTCCTTGAACGAATGGAACGGTTCAAGGGCCTCGCCATCCTTGCAACTAACCGAAAAAAAGACCTTGACGAGGCTTTCCTGCGGAGATTACGGTTTATCATCGATTTCCCGTTCCCCGAAATAGAAGAAAGGGAACGGATCTGGAAACAAGTCCTGCCAAAGAATATCGACACCAGAAGCGTGGATATCGGATTTTTATCGCGAAAATTCCCGCTTGCAGGTGGCCATATCCGCTCGGTGGTGCTGAATGCATGTCTTCAGAGTGCAGGCAGGGAATGTGGTGAATGCCTCACCATGGAGAGCCTGATAGTAGCAGTGAAACGGGAATACGATAAGATCCACCGCCCAATTGACCTCGATCAGTTCGGCCCGTACGCGGGCATTGTCCGGGAGTTGACACCGTAATATGCAGGAAATAGGTATAGGTGAGATAAGGGTACGATTCCGGGGCGTTACGGAGGATAAGGCACGGGCATCGCTCGATGGGATCGAGAATGATGTGCTTGTCCTCCTTGGCAATTCTGTTTACGAAAAGCGACACATTATGAGCCTGAAAACCGTTGCCGATGACATTGATACCGAAAATATCAAGTGCAGGAAAGGAGTGACTGCCGGGGAGATCCGGGCGGAATTAGCCGGCAGGATTGCCGGCATTGTCCGGGGGAGGCTGTGATGAATATGACAAACACACGTGGCGGACCCCCTCTCCAGAGAGGCGGGTTCATCCAGTACTCGGATGATGGGTCAGGAACGATCAAGAACTCGATCGCCTTCCAGTTCAATCCCGAGAACCTGACCCGGAAGATCGAGTTCCCCCAGAAACCCAAGGGCACGGCAAAAAGGGAGAAAGATCAGGCAGGGGATAAACCGGTGGAGAAGATTAACCTGACTGCCCAGTTTTCTGCTGCTGACAGCCTTGCAGTAAACAACCAGCAGGCTCGCCAGTAC
>DATKYO010000043.1:0-2856 GCA_035528475.1 Methanoregulaceae archaeon
GCTGATATCAGCGCCAGGGGGTGTCTTGGGATAATCAGGCCGACGATCAGGGCGGTGTCTGGTTGCCATAATCAATACTCCCCGCCCGGTGATAAAAACGCTTCCCCTGCAGGAACCGGACCCAAAGAGATCAGATGGCCATGACTCAGGAAACAGGGTAATTTTTTTATCTATGCTGTCAGAGTATCATCTGACCCCGCTGGTTTCTGGTAAGAAGAGCCGGCTGGAGGGATCAATGACAGAAGATCTACCGATAACACAGGATATTATAAAGAACCTTCTCGATCGAATAACCAGCCCCTCACGGGTCGTACGTGAAGGTGCGGTAGAAGCTCTCGCGGTAATCACCCAGGACGAGGGCTGGAGACCGAACGAACTGATCCGGCAGGGCGGCATCGATAGTATCGCCGCACTCCTTCACGAGAAGAATACCCATTGTGTTGTGTCGGCCCTTGACATCATCATCGCCATCGCCGCGGCCGGTGAAGGAGAGGCACTCATTACCGGCGGCGTGATTGACCGGCTCGACCAGATACAGGACCATAAGGACCCGCTGGTACAAAAGAAGGTGCAGAAAGCGCTCTGGCTCCTTGTTCCCGAGGTGGAAGAGGTAGTGACATCCAAGCCCCAGGATGACTACTGAACGCACCAGGGGACCGCGAAAAGGGGGGCCACCTTCCGGTATTCTCGTTGTTCATCAGTTCTGTGTTCCGGAACCGGGCTTAACAATAACGGCATCATGCCCTCGCGAGAAATCTGCCTGCGCAATCCCTCATTACTCGGAATTCCCCTCCGGCGAATTTGAGGAGTGATCCACGCGCGCTTTAATCAATTCAATCCTTTTCCGAATTAATAATGTGAATATTAGAGATAATTTTATATAGTACATACAACTAAGTGCCAACCGGTCATTATGGCTCTCTTGAATGAATCAGTAAATATAACCACACAAACCGTTGCCTCAGCCACACCCTCCCTTATCTCAACCACACCCTCAGTGGGCTCCATTGGTGATGCCCTGATGCAGATGCTCTATTCAGTCATTGCTTTTCTTCCCAGTCTCGTCGCTGCGATCGTCATCCTGCTCATCGGATGGGTGGTGGGGCGTCTCCTGGGAAAAGTCATTTCAGGAATCCTCGACAAAATCGGTGTTGACGATGCCCTCCTCAAGACTTCTGTTGGAAAGGCGATCGAACAATCCGGCACCAGTGTCGTCACCTTCTTTGACCTGATTGTCAGATGGTTCATCTACCTGATGGCAATTGTTGCGGCCGCCAATATTCTCCAGCTGGAGTTCCTCACCAGTCTTCTCCAGTCTATCGTGGTCTATCTGCCCCACGTTGCGCTGTTCCTCATAATCCTGATTGTAGGATTTATCTTTGTCGATTTATTCGCAGATATCCTTGAGGGATGGGGAAAGACCCAGGACATCGAGTTTCTGGGGTTGATCATCATGCTGCTGCGGATCTTCTTCTACTTCATCGTTCTCGTCCTCGCCCTCTCCCAGCTGCTCATCGACCTCACCATAATCTACACCTTTGTAACCCCGATCGCGTGGGGTGTGGGGCTCGGACTCGGGGCAGGTATTGCCATCTTCATCGGTTTCGGCCTGAAGGATCGGGCACCCCAGATCATGGACGACATGTTAAAAAAGATCTCAAAGTGATTATTTTCTCCTTTTTTTAACATTGAAACTGGTTCTGTCGGGACCATGAGCTACCTTAGATTTTCTCAAGACCATGGAGTCGATGCTTTTCATGTTCCATGGAATGTACGCATGATGACCGTCCCTGCCGTTATCATAGGAGGTCAGCTGGCGCCTGTTGTTGCAGCCCGCCTGGATACACGGCTCCTGGAACGATTGCTCATGGCATTATTTGTCATCCTTGCGATTGCCCTTGCATATATCGGATTACGGTGAGTGCAGATGAACGATGAAAATCGTGAACAGATAATGGATATTTCCTGGACATAAATGGGTACGAGCCACATGAGATCAGGATTTTTTTTAGTTTCCGGTAATTTCAATCAGTAATCATACAAAAAATTATCGCAGGGGGAGCTGGAACTCCCTGGCCATATCGGCCATTTCCCGCAACCTCCTGTTGACAAGATAGTTGACGGTTCCCTCCATGAACGACCCGTCAGGTTGCTGTTCTCCTGCCGGTACTCCGGTCAGAAATTCAATGCCTTCATCGATTGTCCTGGCCGGGTAAATGGAAAAATTACCCGCTTTTGCCGCTTCGAAGAGCTCTTTTTTGAGCATAAGGTTCTGGACATTGCTTGCCGGGATCATGGCTCCCTGCTGCCCGGTCAGGCCTTTGGCCTTACATACCTCAAAAAAACCCTCGAGCTTCTCGTTCACGCCCCCGATGGCCTGCACCTCTCCCCGCTGGTTCACCGATCCGGTGACGGCAATAGACTGTTTGAGCGGTAATCCGGAGAGAGCGGAGAGGATCGCGTATAATTCCGTGCTCGATGCACTGTCGCCGTCTACGCCCCCGTAACTCTGTTCAAAGACGAGTTTTGCGGTCAGGGAGAGCGGCTTGTCCTGGGCATACCTGTTTGCAAGATAGCCGCCGAGAATGAGGACTCCCTTGGTATGGGTCGGTCCGCCCAGTTGAGCCTGGCGTTCGATGTCGATAATCCCATCCCGCCCCACGGCAACACTGGCGGTCACCCGTGAAGGCCTGCCAAAGGCGATGTCACCGAGCTCCATCACCGAAAGGCCGTTAATCTGCCCGACCTGTGATCCCTCAGTATCGATAAGGTATACTCCCCGTTCGATGAACTCCTGTATCTTCTGCTGGATCAGGTTAGAGCGGTAAATCTTCTCCTCAACCGCCTTTTCTATAT
>DATKYO010000044.1:0-9738 GCA_035528475.1 Methanoregulaceae archaeon
TTTACAGGATGATGGTGACGGATGACGCTGAATACAGTACTCTACGAGAACAGTAGACCCACAGGCATTGGAATTCTGGAAGTCGTGGATTCTGACGGGAAAGGACAGCTTTTCGTCCCGCTCAAAAAAAGCCATCTCTCCGGGGAGTTTCGGGGACCGCTGGGATCCCTGACCCTGATACAGGAATTCGGGTTCTCACGAAAAGACCTGGACCGCACTATCGAGGCGATCTACCGGTTTCCACTTCCGGGAGATGCATCGGTGAAGAAAGTGACCGCACATATCGGGGACCAGGTCATTGAGACTTTCTTAAAAGAGCGGGAATACGCAAAGGAAGAATATAACAGGGCATTTGAAGAGGGAAAATCGGCCGCACTCCTGACCCGTGAATCACCGGATGTATTCACACTCATGCTCACTGGTATTCCTCCCGATACCGATGTCAGGGTTATCACCGAATTTATCCTCCTTGCCAAACCAGAAGGAAAAGGATGGTCTATGCGTATGCCCCTGACCATCGGCCCTCGTTTCGTCAGGCAGGATGAAGACCATCCGGGAATTCATGCCCAGCCCCTGCTCCCGTCACTTGATCCACATCACCGGTTTTCCCTTGAACTTGCCCTTTATTCAGCCGGTCCGGTAATAAGCCCTTCACATATCCTGGAATCTACAGAGGAAGGAGACCGCACAACAATCCGGTTAAAAGAGGGATCGGTAATTCCCGACCGGGATCTGCTTCTATCCTGGACTGCAAAGACATCGATTCGTGACTGCCATATTACAACCTGGATCGAAAACGATGCCGATCTTGATGAGGAGTTCTTCATCACCCTCATTTCACCTCCTGAAATGCCGGCAATCTCCTCTATACCCCGGGAAATCATCCTCATACTGGACTGCTCCGGATCAATGGACGGGGTTAAATGGCAGACCGTTCAGAAAACCGTGATGTCCTTCCTGGATACGCTCCGATCTGAAGATACGTTCAACGTCTGCCTTTTCAATCACCAGACCTTATGGTATGATGCAACCGGACCTGTCGACGCAATGCCGGGGCATATCGAACGGGCGAAACGCTTTATCTCCCGGACAGAAGCAGATGGCTCGACTAATCTTGGCAGAGCCCTGGAACAGGGACTCACTGATCCTAAAGACAATTCAATACGCTCCCGGCACATCCTTGTCTTCACTGACGGACAGGTTTCGGATAATGCCCGCATTTTAAGGCTTGTGGAAAGCGAATCAGAAAAAGAGGACCGCCGAAGAGTGAGCGTGGTATGCATCGATACTGCACCGAATTCTTACCTGGTTACAGAAATCGCCCGGCTCGGAGGCGGAATAGCCAGGTTTATCAGTACTGGCGAGGATGCCACTGATATCCGCGAATTCCTGAAAAACCTGCTTATTTCATGGCAACAACCGGTATATGTCAATGCCCGGCTGCATGTGAACCGGCCCTGGGTCGAGGCATTCGAACGAACAGGACATCAATCAGGGAATAATTCAAGTTCCATTGATGCTGGCGATATCCGGGCAGGATCTCCGGTGTTCATAGCCGGCCGTATTCCAAAGGATTCAGATGACCCCGTGTTCACGTTTTGCACCGAAACAGGTGAACAGATTGCTCAATCACTGCCCCGATCCGCACCGTCACGTGGTGCAGCAAAGGCATTGTTCGGTGCCGGGCGGATACGAACGCTGGAATACTTTCTGCATGCGAATTATCCCGAAAAGGACCTTGTCACACGGCTTATGCAACTTCACTATCAGCCACCTGAGGCAAGTTCGTCCCGTTCAGTATATCCGGAAAATGACCAGTCCAAAATACTCGACTATACCAGGGATATTCTGATAAAGGAATCTCTTCGATATGGCATACCATCCACAGAAACCGCATTCGTGGGAGTGGCTCATTCGGCCGGGGAAAAAGTTTCCGCAAGTATACTGGTTCCCAATGCACTCCCTGTAGGGTGGTCCGGTGATTTCATGGCTGCAGGCGATGGCAACCAGATGGCTATAATGATGCAGCCCGACGGGACACTCATGCCGAGAAACCAAAGAAAGTCTGTTCTGTTTTCAGGCAGCATGATCTGGGCGGATGCACCGCCGGTACCATCCCGGAAACCACATGTTGGCGGAATGCAGTCAATTATCAATGAAGCACTGAAGAGTGATGAAATATCCTCCGCAAAAGGATCCCCGAGAAAAGATATGATAACCCGCCCGTCTGCCAAAACGCGTTCATCCAGGGCGAAGGAAATTTTACGGAACAGGAGGTACAGGACAGTAACTCTGTTGGTGTCGCCTGATGAAGAGACCGGGTCCCTGATACTATTCGATTCATCGAAAAATGATGTGTTGAAAGATGCCGTGTATGTATGCGGAATTTCACTTGGGAAAGAGGTGTATCAATGCGATGAAAATGCAATCATCCAGATCCGGGTAAGAGGATTATCTGTGCCTAAAAATGAAATTAAGGTCTTTGATCTCCTTTCCGGCGAAATTTATTCGCTTGATATCTGGCTTGACTTAAACTCACGGATTGTGATCATCCTCAAGGATCCGGGAAGGGTGCCGGGAGGACAGGAGATTACAGTGAATTTGCATTATATGGCGAAGGGAGAGCTTGTGGTGGCCTGAAGAGTCGCGGAATTTTGATGACCCCAATAATCCTCTGATTTGGATATGGATACTCCTGCAATAACTATTTATTTGTCTGCTCTTCCAGTATAACTCATAGTAATGACCTGAATGTGCAATGAATGACAAAGCCGGCGGACTACTCCTGATTGACGATAAAACAGATCTCCTTTCATTATTCTACAGTTATGTCAAAAAAGAAGGTCGCTTTCGCGTTGAACGCGTCCAATCGTCACGGGAAGCGCATCAAAGACTTGTAGATCAACACTATGATATTCTCATCTCCAATGATTCCACTCTTGAGGGGAAAAAACTGGACAACTTTGCGCTCTCACGTGGAATCAAATCAATAAAACTTATAAATGCGCGAAAATCATCTAAAAATTCTCATTTCACCCTTCGATCCTCCGATATCATCGTTCTTGAGGACATGCATCAGCGTGTTGAGTATCCTCTATCCAGTACACGAAATATACAGGGATTATTCAGAAGTGTGTCAGACGCCCTTCTCCAGATGATGCATCAGAAAATTATTCGACGACAATTCGAAGAAACGTATGGAGATCCCTATGATGTATTATGTGCAGCACCACTCCCCATGTGCATAGTCACAAATGATGCGATCGGATGGGCAAATGAAGAGATGGCACATTTTCTTGGATATACTCCAATTTCACTCCCTGGAATACAATTACAGGAGATTTTTCCCAGCCAGCCGGAGTATACAGATTTTCTCTCCTCCGTCCGGGCAAAGATGCATGCATCGGGGTGGTGCCAGACAGACTCCGTTCTCAGGAAAAGGGATGGCACACTGATTTCATCAAGGGTAAAAATTCAGAGGATAGGGGCCACTCCGCACAATAACACGCTCATCCTGATCTTTGAGGACAGGACCTGCCAGCAGAGGCTCCAGAAAGTCATTGATTCATATGAAGGCAAAATCCGAAAGCAGGGGCTGCAGCACGACGATCTCCTCAGGAATGTGGAAGGAATAGTAGTCAGGACAGATATTGAGGGAAATATTTCCTTCTTTAACAGGACGGCAGAGGAACTATTTGGATACCCTGCAAAGGAAGTGATAGGAAAGAATATTGCAGAAATCCTCCTTTTGCCCGACGGCCGGGCTGCACGCGATTTGAGTGCCATGATCGCCGACTGTTCCGGAAACCCGGAGGAATATACTGTTCTCGCGGTATTTCACCCGACACGGAACGGGCAGGAGATCTGTGTAGCATGGAAAATAATCGGGCTTCGTGAACAAGACCGCCTCACAGAGGTTGTGTGCATCGGTGAAGACATCACCGATTACGAAAAGCCCGGTTCCCCGGCCATCAGGACGGACCCGTGGAAATCCCGTCTTCTCGAGGGGACTGATGTTCGGGAGGAAGTCTTCGATGCGGTCCTCCACATCTGTATCGAGCTCTCCAGGGAAGGGAGGGAGGGACGGAAGGTCGGAACCTCGTTTGTGATTGGAGACAGCGAAGCAGTGATGACCCGCTCCAAGCAGCTGACCCTCAATTCCTTCGAAGGCCAGAGCACGGAATCCAGGATGGTTACCAATCCGTACAACAAGGAATGCATCAAGAATTTTGCACAACTGGACGGAGCGTTCGTGGTCAGGGGAGACGGTTTCATCGAGGCGTCGGGACGCCAGTTCCTTGTCGAAAATGTCCATATCAATCTTCCGCCAGGATTTGGAACACGGCATGCCTCGGTTGCCGGGATTACCTCTCTTACAAAATCGGTGGGCGTCGTGGTATCTGAAGGAGCAGGAAAAACAACCATATTCCGGGAAGGGAATATTATCAAATCACTGGTTTTTTAGTTTTAAAACAAGATTTATAAGTAAATCATGAAAAAATCTCCGTAAAATAAAATATCAAAATTTATTACTTCAAAAATATATTAGTTTTTGACCTGTTGGGGGGAGCCGCACGAAAAATAGCAAGAGAGCATATCTTATCGAGAAAAAATGGGTTATAATCTTTTTTTTCGCTGTAATCGTCTTTATTTTAGGTTGTATCGGATTTTATTACTCCTCACCTGTGGATTCCCAGGGCACAACACCATCTTTGTCCGATATTTGCTATTTATCCATTCAGTTGTTCGTGTTCCAGTCTGGTGCAGATGTATTCCAGCCACATTGGTTACTGGATATTACCCGGTTTCTTGCACCCGCTACGACACTCGTTACACTCCTTGTTCTCGTGTGCATGGCATTCTACTGTAATTTTCTGTACGTATATCTTCGCTTGTTTGTTCGTGATCATGTAATCATCTGCGGGATGGGATATGTAGGACCTGTCGTGGCAAAATACTACATCGATAAGAACGATGATTCAGACAACAGGAAAATACCAGTAGTTATCATAGAAAAAGATCCGTACAATAAAGAACTGGAATATTGCAGGGAACATGGCGCCTATGTTCTTGTCGGAGACGCAACAGAGGAATATTTCCTAAAAAGAGCACAGATTGCGAAAGCCAAACGACTCTTTTGTGTGACGGGTGATGATGAATTAAATGCCCAAATCGCGCTGAAAGCAAAAAAATTAATTGCAAAGAAAAATGACTCCTCCCTTGCCTGTTTTATCCATATTGTGGATCCAAGGCTTGCAAATCTCCTTAAAATTGAAGATATTGCGGCAGATTCCCATGAAGGGGTAAATTTTGAGTTTTTCAATATATATCTGAATGCAGGCAGATGTCTGATAGACAAAATGCCGTTTCTCCTGGTCGGAACGCCTCCGCCTGACAATCGAGTCCACCTTCTTATTATCGGCCTGGGGAGGATGGGTGAATATCTGCTGATTCATTCAGTGAAACGATGGAAAGAGGTAGGGCTTCTTGAAAAAACCGGACAACAGATTAAAATTACATTCATAGACCGGAGTGCAGAACGGAAATATCTTGCATTGAAACAACGCTATGATTCACTTCTCACATATTGCGACCTTATTCCTAAAGAAATGGAACTGGAATCGGAGGACTTCCTGAAGGGTGAATATCTATTTGATTCAACAGGACAATGCGATGTCACCCAGGTATTTATCTGCTTTGATGATACATCCCTTGGATTTTCCTCTGCCTTGACACTATCAAATACATTTATCGAACTACAGGAAAAGCAGCAGGGTTCCGGAAATGGTAATAGTATACCTATCTGGATTCGTACGAAATACGATCAGGGATTTACGGAATATTTCAACCAATTGAATAAAATTTCAAAAGAATACAAAAACATCCATCTCTTCCCACTGGTCTCATGTTCCTGTTGTGTTGAACTGATCGTCGATGGGGTGTATAAACAACTGGCAAGATCTATCCATGAAGAATACCTGAAAAATGAGCTCGACAAAGGAGCAATACCTGGCTCAAGGCCTGCCCTGAATCCCTGGTCCAAACTTCCGAAAAACCTTAAAATTTCAAATGAAAGGCAGGCCAGGTTTATGATCCGCAGCCTTAAGGAAGAGGGATTTGATTTTGGGCTACTCACCAACTGGGACGAATCGCTGCTTAAATTTGAGGATGATGAGATAGACAGACTGGCCGGAAAAGAACATGAAAACTGGTATAGGGAGAAAAAAGAACGCTTGAAAGATACGGACGAATGTCCCTGCTGCTTCTCATGGGATGACAAATCACTGCCGGAAGAATGCAGGATCAAAACACGGGATGCTGTCGGATCATGGCCGAAGATTCTCTCGATCATCGACATGAAGATAATCAGACGTCCTTGAAAAGAATCGATCCGAAAAAATTATATTTTTTGACTCTTTTGCTATCTTTTTTCCTTCGAAATAATTCAATCATTCATGACAAAAACGTGAATATTGATCATATCATTATTTTCCCTTGTGAGCAGGTTTCTCCTGGACAAGCGAACACCATGAAAGATGTTCCCCGCCTATAAGTGACTCACTTCGCTCGATAAAGAGTTTCTCCGGTTCTTCTGCATATGCATACACGTCCACCCCGTAGGAAAAGTGGATTTTTTCCCTTTTGAGTTCTTCAACTGTCGTACGATAGGTATACCACTGATCTTCAAATTTAAAATATTTGAGCATCGCCAGCCCTATGGCAACGATGGTTGCCGTAATCAGGGTGGCCTGCCTATACCCGCCTGATCCGAGGATAGGGGTGAGAATCCCCCCCACGAGGGTAACGACATTCAATGTCTGGGAATATTTCTTATAATGAGCCGATTTTCTCCCATACCATGCGAGCTGGGGATCAAACCGGGAATTAAGGTAGTCTTCGAGACTGCTCTCCATGGTAAAAAGATATCAATAGTAGCTCTTTATAATATTCCATCACAGATCCCCGTTGTATTCATCCGGAAAGGAGTTCACTGAGTTCCTTTGCCCTTCTATTTGTTTTTCCTGCCCTCTGCGTGGCAAGCATATTCCGTGCCCGATCCGTGTATCGCCCGATTTTCCATGCGAAATACGTATCCAATTCTTTATGTCCCGCTTGAGAGAGCCTGCTTTGCGCACCAAACGAAATCAGGGCGTCATCATATGCCATGCATCGGATAAATGTGAGTACGCACATCCCGAAGGCATCAAACATTCTCTTCGGGGCCTGGACCTCTCCGGCATGCCTCATGATCCATTTCGCTGTTTCGAGTGCCCTGGCCTCCTGGAACGGACTGATATCCATGAACAGTCGCAACTGCTCGGTTAAGCCAAGGACCATGGCATAATTATCGTTCCGGGAAGGATCCAGCTCATCGATAACCTGCTGGGCCCGGTCGAAATACCCAAGTTTCCGGGCAAATCGTGAAATGTTTTCTATATAACTTGCCGCGTAGTACCCGCCACCTGCCCCCTTTTTCATAGCATATGCTTCTTCTGCGACATCAAGAGCATCAGAGCACCGACCCTGGAATGCGAGGATATCCGATTTATCAAGGAGGAGTACGTGCCGCCACCTCTTATTTCCGCAGTCCGAACTCCAGCGGAGGCCGTCTTCTACAGAGACCAGCATCCGGTCAAGGTCGCATGCGTCAGGGTCGATGGTGTAGAGATAGACAAAGACATGGATGGCACGCTCGTATGCATTGAATGCATAATACAGGTTTTGATGGTCGTCCGGGTATCCTGAATAAATCTCCCCGAAAAGAGTGATCGCTTCCTTGTAAAATCCGGCAACAAAGAGAGATGAAGCAAGGCTGTATTTTGCCATCAGCCGCTTCTCAGGCGATATGTTACTGGTGTTCATCGCCTGTTCATACAAGGTTGCGGCATCTGCGAACTGTGAATTATAGTAGTGCCCCTGCCCTTCCTTGTAATGCTGCCAGAAAGCATTCTCCATTCAGGATCCCCCCAGACAACCCTTCATGACGAAGCCGTGCCGGCATTCTCCCTGATCTGCTGGCGCAGATGCACGATGTGGGTGAGGGTCTTCAGAGTCTGGTTATACATAATCTCAAGATAGTCGGGAGTCAGGGATTTCTGGCTGTACAGGAATGCATTCTGGTAGAATGTGAGCAGCAGGTCCTGGATCAGCGGGTCAGAGAAATCCTCCCTTCGGATGGATTGCACAAGGTAATTATCTGCGTTGAGGTGGAGAACTGCCGGTTCTATTCGCTGATTCTCCCAGCCGAGATAGTCCATGAAGAGTTCCCTGAAGGCGTCGGAG
Organism: Methanoregulaceae archaeon; assembly: GCA_035528475.1. GTDB lineage: Archaea > Halobacteriota > Methanomicrobia > Methanomicrobiales > Methanospirillaceae > SD8. The sequence goes on from DATKYO010000044.1 coordinate 8,284, forward strand.
GTAATGCCGGGATGACTGACGAGAAATTTCAGTCGCTTCGACAGTTCAATATCTTTGATGGTGGTCAGGACCGCCGGGAGGCCGGATGGCTCGAACCGTTCGGTAATCACGGTCAAATCCTGGTCCGGGAAGGTGTCCATGACGATCTTCCTGACATGGTGCTCCATCTCAAGGTATTCTGCACGTTCCGACTCGTCCAGCGGTTCGAAGATGACTGTTCCGGCTGCAATATCAATCTGCTCAAGCACGATTTCATCGGGATGAAGGTCAGCGTATTTCATCAGGAACTCCTGGTCGTGATACATGCCGGCATTCACTGCAATGATGTTTTTTGCCTGGCAGAGACGGTAGAACTGGGCGGCAGCACCCCGCTCGCTGATGTAATAGATATGCCGCCGGTTGTTTTCGTCCGGTTCATCCTGGTGTTCAAGGTATTCCGGAATACTCATCATCCGGAATGCCTGTCCCCTCCCGGTCTTCTCGGGAATGCTCACTTCGAATATGACACAGTCGGCAATGGCATCAAAGAATTCATCGAACCTGATTGCCATCTCCTTGATCTGGTAATGATGCCACTGCAGGATCCGCCGGAAACGCACGGGATCCTCACGGGATAATTTCAGCAGGGCGTCGATGATGAGGAGTCCCAGCGATTCCCTGATCTCATCGTGCACGATATCGATCTGGACCGCATCACGTGCTGCGGTCAGGTTCAGTGCCGGGCTGTCTATGATACCACGGATGAACTGTGCCCATGGAGGGAGAAGTGTCCGGTTCTCCTCGCAGACGAAGAGTCTTTTCTGGTAGATGTCCAGCAGGCCCGATGTATGGACATCCGGGAGGCGGCGGTCGGATATGTAGAGCACTCCCTTCACCGGGTAAGGGCTCTGAATATTCACCGGGATGATCTCAATCGGGATATCCGGCACCCGGTCCGAGAGCCAGTCAAGGTAGTAGCGTTTCTCCTCCCGTTCATTTTTAAACTCCCGGTGCCAGGGGGGATCGATGCTGTTCACCGGTCCTTCGCCGTTCACGTAGATGGGGATGGGGATGAAATCAGCGTATTTTAAAATGGCCTCCTTCAGCCGCGAAGGGGTGGTCATCCTCCTGTACTCGGGTTTGAGATAGAGCATGACCATCGACCCCGGGGCGGGCTGCTCGATCGACCGGTAATGGTACTTTTCACCAGGCATGACCCACCAGTGAACCCCTTCTTCCGGTGCCTGATGGAGACTCCGGGTGTCGATCACAATTTTTTCTGCCGCCACCAATGCGGAGAGCATCCCGATCCCGACCTGGCCGATCAGGCTCTCCGCACTCTCCCGGTCCCGCTCCTGGATGCTCTTCCGGAAATCACGGGTCCCGCTTCCCCCGATGGTGCAGAGATAGTCGAGGATCTCCTGTTCGGTCATCCCGATACCGTCATCACGGAAGATAAGCACGTTTGACTTCCCG
>DATKYO010000045.1:0-7561 GCA_035528475.1 Methanoregulaceae archaeon
CAGCCTGCTGGGTATTACTGTATGGCAATTTCATTTCTCTGCATTCTCTTTTTTAAAACGTATTTCGAGAATTCCGTTTCAGAATGTGAAAGTCGAACCTTTTACCGTTACTTCCTCCAGCAGCGGGAACACATGCTGGAATGTGTCCAACCATATCCGTGCAGGACGGGTAATGAGGGAGTTGTTTGTGCCAAGTCCCTCCTGTAACCGTCGAGTCAGAGTAACAAATGCCAGAACCGCCGTATACACCTGTCATGAAAATCCTTTCCACATTTTTTATTTTTTACAGATTCCAGGTATCTCTGACGGAGGATAAATGAGGAGGGGCGATCATTTCACACCCCCATCCCCGTAATAATCCCGACTATCTGCTGAGCTGTCACCGGATCCACCACATGAGCCAGCACCAGCCCGGCCATCGCAATGAACAAGGTCCAGAACACTTTTTTGACCTGTTCATTCTTCCCGAACGCCTCGATCGCTGCATCTACATACGGTTGCTGGCCCGGCGGGACGGCAAAGAATGCAAAAGTGACCGGGAAATGCCCGGCCGGGGAGGGATATGCCGAAAGGAACATAATAACCCCGCCAAAATTTTCTTTTCATTTTCTTAACTTCAGATAATAGTTCCTTTGCTGAGCAATTTCATCCAATATTACATGGAGAACTCTTGATTTCTCTTTAATTCCTAATCCCTCAGAATTTTTATGAGCTTTTTTCAATGCTTCTTTCAATTCACCAATTTCCAAAACGGTAGCTGCAATGCAATAGTAGCTTTTTGACCGTCCTTCATTAAATTCCCGCAACATCTCTTTCAGCAGGTGTTCTCTGATTTTTTGCTCCCTTTCAAACTCGTCTATCCCGTTCTTCTGGATAAATGCAATATCCTCTTCGAGTTTTTGATAACACTTGAATGAATCGGCTTTTTTTGCGGATTCTCTGTGTTTCGTCCATTTTTCACAGGGTTCACTCTCTTTGCAATTCCAGCAAAATTCAATTCCTTTTTTCTTCAGGGCACACGTGATAAAAGGGCAACCGGCACCCATTCTGGATTCGGTTTTACATCCACCGCACTTGCTTGCACCTTCAGTATGGTAATGAGGGCAAAGTCTGCAGGAAAGCCCGCAAATACCGATTTCTGGGTATTTAATTGTCATTGTTATCCCTTTTTCCGTATTATCACCAGTATTTTCGAGACTAATGGATCATTGGCGGCTGATAGCAAGAATTATTCTCCGGAAATGAAGTCAACATTTTCAGCAGGAGGATGCACACCGACCAGTCCGGCAATCGTGAAAAGTGAGGGGGAATCGGGCGGAAAAAAATCCCTGCCATATTATATCCCCATCCCCGTAATAATCCCAACCACCTGCTGAGCCGTCACCGGATCCACCACCCGGGCCAGCACTAACCCGGCCATCGCGACGAACAAGGTCCAGAATACTCTCTTCACCTGCTCGTTCTTCCCGAATGCCTCGATCGCTGCATCCGCATCAGCCTTCATCGCCCGCTGGATCAGCTTCGGCATGAACACGAACAAAGGAAGAAACAGGATAGCAGCCGGGGGTACAAAAAGTGACAGAAACAAATCATATTCATTCAGGGGACACTCCAAAAAAAACATCCAACCTCTTCCGGGATTACTTATTAATCGGTTCGATTGGGATTCTAGTTTTCAAAAATACTTATTCAATCCCCCGATTACGGAAAAACGTTGCGTTTGAAGTAAGCGGGTAATTCCAGTTCGAGGATGCGGACAGAAATCATATATCAACCGTTCACTGAATCCGGTGTGTGAATACCGCAACGGTATTCCCGGGCGATATTATTTATCGTTACCGCTGAAAATTCATTTATAGTCGGATATCTGGAATAAAAGGGAAATATAAAATGACAGAAAAAAAGTTCGACAAAAAAAATAAATTAAGCATAATGAATGTGTTCCAACAGATGCCAATATGGCTACCCCCTCTGCTTGCCGTCATCATAATCGGTGTTTATTTTACTATTGCCGGGACAACCGACTTTCCCGGTCGGACAGTTTTTTTACTTTTCCTACTTGTCGCATTCATTGGAATGGCAGTAATCACCCCATTTCGTGTATTTCTTAAAAAAAATAATGGTCGTGTAAACTGGTTACCCCTGGTTATTGCTTCGTTATGCGCAATAGCGTTATTTGGATGGTTCATTCTCGGAGGGAGCAGGGAAATCCGTAGTGGTGGAAATTTCCCACTCTTTGCGAATCGATTTCCGATACTCGGGGAAATTATCGACTTTATAGTAAAAATCCTTGGAATTGGGAATCTTGCGTACTATCCCCCCGGTTATGAAATTATTATCTGGGGCGGTTTATTTATCGAGATTGCATTGGTTTCAACACTCATTTACTTATTAATCGGTCACATCTTTTCAATGGGAAATATAAAAGAGGGATAATTTTGATTCTAAAGAAAAACATTCAATTTGCATCAATCATTCTAATAATTTTAACAGCCCTGATTCCGATTAACGGGTCTGCTGCGGACTCAACGAATGTTTCTTCTCCGATGTGGTCGGATCGTATCGGAGATCATAGATCCCTCGTGTCAATTTCCGGAGATGGGAGATATGTCATTGCAGGATCCGATACGGGCGTTTTGCGGTTTTATGCAAGGAATGGAACAATGCTTTGGACATACCGGATTGAAGGGAAATCCGTGAGGTCACTCGCACTTTCCCGTACCGGTGATTTCGCAGGTGCGGTCTTTGTAAATGAGGATGCACCTTCTTCATTCGCACAAGGCGAAGTCTTCTTCTATAACCAGGACGGGGAAGTTCTCTGGAATTTTGTCGATGATCCCACCGTAGAATGGATCTCTATGTCCGATAACGGTAATTTTTTCTATATTTCCGGCACACCCAGTCTCTATTCATTTAACCGCAATGGTACAGTAATCGGGAAGAATATTGTACCGGGAAGGATTTGGACGCTTGATTCCGCACGTGACGGCTCCTTTGCAGTCGCAGGGTCAAAAATTTCGGGTCATCGGCTTGATATGATAAAAAAAGATGGCATGCTTTCCTGGAACTTCTCGACAAAACTCGGATTTGGGAGTACAGCAATATCCCCGGATGGTGGAAATATCGCTGCTGCCGGGTACTCTCATCTCTATTCGCTCGACCGGAACGGAACAGAACTCTGGCATTTTACCGGCAGCTCAGAATTCACCAGTGTTGCAGTCTCCCGTGATGGTAATTACACTGTTGCATGTTCCCAGTACTATGTACAGACGTTCAACCAAACTGGCACCCTGCTCTGGCAGTATATTTACCAAGGTATCGTCAATGATGTGGCAATTTCCGATGACGGAGAACTCATCGTTGCAGGAACTTCGGGGGGCATTTACGTCTTTGATCAGAAAGGAAAAGTCATCTGGGTTTATGCAACTCCGACGGCGGTTCTTCACGTATCCATAGAAAATAACGGCTCGTATTTTGCGGCAGGCACTACCGATTCGGTTTACTTCTTCAACAAATGGGGCAATGCAACAGTAATCGATGAACCAAACATTCCGGTAAAGAGTAGTTATCCAAATGGCTCATCGTCCGGGGTAAAGCCGTCTACACCAAAACCCACACCGCTTTCATACATGATTGTTATCGGTGCATTGTTTTGTATCAGCGTGGTTGCATCGTTTTCGAAAAAAAATCAAAACAAATAATTTCCTGGCCCGTTTGTAACTCTCGTTCCAGCGATGACGGGACGGGACGCGGTGACAGTATTTCTTCTACAGGAGTCATCGGTAATTTTCCCAATATCCCCTGTTTTTTTAACACTCAGTCGGTGGAAAAGTTCCTCATTCCCTCGTATTTCAGATGTCTCCGAAGAAGGATAAATGAGGGGAAAAATCGTCTCATCCCCCCATCCCCGTAATAATCCCGACCACCTGCTGAGCGGTCACCGGGTTCACCACCCGGGCCAGGACCAGACCGGCCATCGCCACGAACAGGGTCCAGAACACTTTCTTCACCTTCTCATTCTTCCCAAACGCTTCGATGACCGTATCCGCATCAGCCTTCATCGCACACTGAATCAATTTAGGCATGAACACAAAGAGCGGAAGGAACAGTACCGCAGCCCCGATGTATGCCAGGGAGATCTCGGTCCAGTGATGTCATAAGCCCTGCCCACCCAGTACTCTACCTCGGTCCGGACCAGAAAGAAACGATCCGGGTATGAGAAAAATAACCTCCCAATACTGTATCATTTCTCTTTCAGATTAAGTCCTGTATGAACCGATATGTTGGGATTGTAGCGGGGAACGACCCAGACGTCATAACCACCTTCTGTAAATCCCGTGGTATTGAGATCAATAGACCAGGAATTTTCTCGTTCTCCCGACTTGACCCTTGTTGAGTACGTAGTGTATCCACAAAAGGTCCCGGGCTCACATTTCGTGAAATGGTATGGTTCTTTGGTAATCGCGATGTCAATAAATTCTCCGTGTGGCAGTGCAGTGGTTCCGCTGATTGCGACAGGTTCCCCAATGAAATAATCCGGAATGAGATTAATTGTAATGAACGAAACCTCTGTAGTAACCGGCTGAAAAGGATATTCGGGATTGTTTTTCTGAATTGTTTTATTCATTAAAGGATAGTCACTAGTAATCCCCAAAAAAACGAATCCGAAAAAGACTATTCCGCAAATAATCAGTCCATACATAATCCAACGAGTTTTTTCTTGCATTCTTTCGCCCACTATTGTCATGTTGAAAAAAATGTGAGTTTTTTTTCAGTTATATGTATTCAACGTAAGACTGTTCGTCCAGTTGTCACTGGAGTTCTTCCCGGATGAGATGAACCTTCCCTTTGTCTGCTATCATCAATAATATCCGAGTTGTTTTGCTTTTGCCAGACTCTCTTCAGATTCATTCCCTCGTCCTAATATCCTTAAGACATCTCCTTTCTGGAACCACGCTGCAGCAAAACCCGGATCAAGTGCAAGTGTCGTATTCAGTGATTCCAGCGATTCATCGTATCGTTTCATGTTATACAAGGCGATGCTTTTCGCAAACCACGTTTGTGCGTTACCAGGGTCCAGCTCAATGGATTTATTGAAATATCCAAGAGCTTTATCAAACTGGTTATAGTGATTGTTGTAGTAGATACCCTGATTGTAGAGTTCAACAGATTCTGCCTTCCCGATGCATCCAGGAGTGAACAGAGTGAAAACCAATAGGATTGCCAAAATGACGGTAATACCGGTAAAGTATACCTTCTTATGTAGTTTCTTCATACCAGCCTCCGGCAATTTTGTTTCGATTATAAAAAAAATATGGTTTTATCATGCCTTGTGAGATTTATCACATCAACTCACATAAAATATTGGGCTCTGGGTATACAGAATGTAGGGTTGGAACAGCGGGAACAGTCCGTCATGCTGCCCAAATACAGTGTACGTTCCGGGCTGGACACTGGTTATTCCTGAGGCAGCATTGTACGAAGCCAAATATGCAGAGTGATCCCGGGATGTTACATAATCCCACTGGTTCGTGTTATAATTCCATTTTAACAACTTGGAATTGTCGTGCATGTAGGGGAAGATAGTACCGGATGGTGATGTAAAAGTCCTCGACATAAATGAGACAGTACGACCGACAGCGCCGTACCCGGACTCGGATAATGCCATCACATTAACGGCTGCTGTTATACCCTTGCCGGTCTATCCCTGACTTGCAGTGGCAGATGCAGAATATCGGGTATCCAGTGCTGCCGGCCACTTCATTTCCGTTTCATAGAGCTGGTCCTTAAGAGATCCTGGCATATTTTTCAGAACATCCGGTGAAACTTTTTCATAATACTGACCAATCGTCATATTCTGATGCATCAGTTGATTGATCAGTTTAACCTGCGAAGTCGACATTTCCACGGCACTGTCCGCCGCACTCACCATCGGTACCATCGCCATACCTATCAGCAATAATGCGAGCAGTATAATACCTATTTTCAGTGTTTTCATTTTGTTCATACCTCCTTTTCAAGAGATTGCAGAGGCATGACCCAAAACTTCATTATTACTGAAGATAATTGTTTCATGCATACGGGCAGGATAGGGTTCATCCAGTTTGACGATTGGTGAACCTGTCCTACACTTTTCATATTATTATTTGATCATTTATATTGTTGCGATATATTGTGTTGATATAATATTATCCCCGCGTATGAAGGTTAATCGCTCGAATGAATGTTATTCACACAAATGAACGATCAAAAAATAATAACAGCATTAAAAATTTTCAATATCATTGCAATAATCTCTAAATGGTCTCTTCATAAAAAATCGATCATAAAATCGAAGAGGAGGGGAGTAGTATCCTCCAACCTCACATCCCCATCCCCGTAATAATCCCCACCACCTGCTGAGCCGTCACCGGGTTCACCACCCGGGCCAGCACTAACCCGGCCATCGCGACAAACAAGGTCCAGAATACTTTCTTCACCTGCTCATTCTTCCCAAACGCATCGATTACCGCATCCGTATCCGCCTTCATCGCCCGCTGGACCAGCTTAGGCATAAACACGAACAACGGAAGGAACAGAACTGCAGCCCCAATAAATGCCAGGGAGATCTCGGTCTGTCCTGCAAACCAGATCCCGGCAGGGACCGCAATGCTCCCCGCCAGAATACCGGCCATCCCAACCTCCCCGAACCAAAAATAATGTTTTTTCTGAAGATAGTTCGCTTGCTCCGTATCAGTCAGCACGGATAGATCGAAAATACCGAGCGCGTTCAGCATCCCGTACCACACGGCATGGGTCTCCTCCGGGTCGGCAACGATGCCAAGGAACAGCACCGCGACCGGCACCGTGAGTACGAGAAGAGGAAGATGGGCCAGCACACAGATGAGCCCGAGCAGGACACCGGCCCCGCAGATGGCACACCGGGTCTGCACTTCATTCTCAAACATCGGCACGCTCCGCAATGCTGAACTCAAACACCGGGCTGGTATACCCGCCATTCTCCGGGCTGAAGTCCCGGACCCGGCCCATCTGGGCAAACTTTCGGCAACCGGTCCGGACCTGCACGGTGTGGATACCCGGCGCCCGGGGATACACCCGGCGTCCGTCGGTGTCGTGCATCTCCTCATAAGGAGGGATATCGAACCAGTCCGGCCAGAACCGGACTCCCCGCGGGATATCCGTTCCCCTTCGCAGGTCCTGCAACCTCGTGGGTGAGAGGTTGTCATAGATCACATCAATGATCAGGTTCTCATCGCTCCTGTCGGGGTTCAGGTCCAGTTCATAAAAGACAGGATTCCGGCGCACTTCATCCCGGGTGAGCGGGGTGTTTACCGTAAGAGGTTCAAGCCCGCCAAACCTGCCCCGGTAGAGGCCGGTCACTTTTGCAACCGGCCGTGTTCTCATTTCAGTTTCCATGCCAGTTCTCCTTGTGTTGTTCGTGTTCGTTCCGGAGTTTCCTGAACTCCTCAACGATCTCGTCATATCTGCCGATCTTCTGGTGGATGGCAAACAGCATGGGATAGAGTGGGAGCACAACGCCCAGCATTATCCCCAACGTTTC